>PWWF01000201.1 GCA_003561595.1 Paracoccaceae bacterium
TCGACCTCATAGCTGCCAACACCTGATATCGCCTCGACCTCTGCAGCGCGCTCAGCCACCCTGCTTATGTCGTTTTGACCCAAGGATGCAGGCGTGGGCTCTTCCATCTTATCATCTCGAAGGCTCATGAGTGCGCAACGCTCAAGGATTTGCCAGCCGATACTGCGGCGCGTGGCGTAGCTGACGACGCGTCGCATCAGAACGCCCTGCCGAGCCTTTCGGGACGCATCGACAGGGAGACAACTTCATCAGGGCGGCGTCCGTTCATCCCGTTTTCATGCCACCCTATCAAGCGTCTCAGTCGGCAATGCCAAAACCACACTACTTTTCAGCTCCAAAGCATTGAGGCGATGTTATCACATTTGGTTGATGATCATCAACTCTGGCGAAAAACTATCGCAGCAAGGTAAACAGATCCTTACGGCCAACAAAGGCCTGTGCGTGTGGTTCGAGCACGACGCGAGTGTTGCTTCACCGCAAAACGCCTGCAGCGCAGCAGAGGTTTCGCCGCTGCCTGACGGTCCGCTTTGGGCCGGGCACGATGCTGCACCTGAGTAGGGGCATTCCGTGCTGCAGTGTGCCCGAATGTCGCTGATGGGCTCACTGCCGACCGTCGCGCATAGCCCGGCAAGTGCCGGGTGATCAGCAGGAACGCCGCGGAGCCGACGGCGAGGGAGCAGCATCGCACGCGTCACCTTGTGCCGATACGATCAACCACGCCTGAATACAGGTCCCGGACCACTGAAAGTCGCGCCCTGGCAATCAAAACAGGCAGCGCATTCCAAGGCTTGTTCGTCATCATTTGCTGACAGCGCACACATCCGTGCCTGCTAGATCTGGCGGATGGGTGTTCCGGTGCGCCATGCACGCACGGCCTCTGCCATCTGCTCGAAGAACAGACGCATCGTGGCTTCGGTTGCATAGCCCAGATGGGGTGTCAGCAACAACTTGCCCGAGGATATCAGTTCCCGGTCCAGAAGCGGGTCGGCCGGTGGAAGCGGTTCGGCGTCAAAGACATCCAGCCCCGCCGCAGCCGGTCGACCCGCGCGCAGACCGGCCAGCAGGGCGCGCGTATCGACCAGCCCGGCACGCGCGGTGTTGATGAACACGCTCCCCTCTTTCATTGCCGCGAATTCATTTGCGCCGACAATGCCACGCGTGCGCTCTGAAAAGACCAGATGCAACGACACGACATCGCTGGCCGCCATCAACGCCTTGAGCGAGGGCATACGCTGAACACCGCACTCGCGCGCGCGCGCTTCTGTCAGGTTCTGCGACCAGGCGCAGGTTGTCATGCCCAAGGCACGCCCCAGAGTGGCCAGCTGCGCGCCGATATTGCCAAGCCCAACCAGACCCAATGTCAGCCCGGCCAGATCGCGCCCCTGACGGCCTTGCCACTGGCCTGCCCTGAGGCTTTCGACATTTGACAGAAGACGACGGTTCAGGGCAAGCATCAGCAAGAGTGCCAGTTCGGACGTTGTGGTCTTGCGCGACTGGGTGCCACAGACAGTTATTCCCGCGCGCCTTGCAGCGGCAAGGTCGATGCTGCCGTTGCGCGGCCCGGACGTGACGATCAGGCGCAGATTCGGCAGTGCCTCGATAAGGGCCGAAGGCAGCGGCGTGCGTTCGCGCATCACGCACAGCACATCGAAAGGGTGCAGCCGCGCGATCAGTTCTGCACCCATCGGCACTGTATCGCGAAAGACTGTGATCTCACCCAGATCGGTCCAATCGCCATAATGCAGCGCTACACCTGCATAATCGTCAAGAATCGCGATCTTCATGTGTCCTCCGTATAACGAATCGTGCAACGACAGGCGCACCCGTGATCACAAGAATGATCCGCATCAGATGATGCACCACGATGAACCCCAGATCAGCGCCCGCAACAATCGCCAGAACAGTCATTTCCGCCTGTCCACCGGGGCTGAAGGCAAGGAAGGCTTCCAGAATCGGTGCCCCCCCGAAGGAAAAGGCAAGCCATGTGAACCCAGCCGCCAATCCAGCCAGAAGCACTGCGAAAGCGGCCCCGGCGGCAACATCATGGCGCAACTCGACAAGTGTGACGCCCCGGAAATACATCCCGATCCCCATGCCGATGAAGAATTGTGCGGCCAGAATCGCCTCGGCTGGGGGGCGATGATGCAGGATATCGCCTAATGACAGCGCCATCGCCAGGATCAGCGGCCCAAGGATCGACGCACCGAACAACCCGATCCGTTCGCCCCCTTTCCAGCCGATCAGCGCAACCGCAACCATGATCGCCATTTCATGCAGCGGCAGGTCTGCGGCTGGTGCCCCGATGGGATGGTCCAGCCCGATCGCCAGCGGACCTGTCAGCAGGATCGGCACCAGCGTGACGACGATCAGAACGCGCGTTGCGTGAATGAGCGAGAGCGCACGTCCGTTGCCCCCGGCCTCTTGCCCGAAGATAACCATATCCTGCAACCCGCCGGGCATGGCCGCGTAGTAACTCGTGATCCGGTCAAAGCCGCAGATGCGGTGAAAGAAGGGCACGCCGATCAGCCCGATCACGACGATATAGGCGGGAATCAGCGCCAGCGTGATCGCCATCAACGGAACAGTCCCCAGAATTGCGGGCGTCACCGACGCCCCGACCGCCACACCCAGCACTGTTCGCGCAGCAACCGAGACCTGACCAGCGCCCTGCATCTTCACCCCCAGCAGGGCCGCAAGCAGACAGGCGAACATGGGGCCGAACAGGAAAGGCAGCGGCAACCCGGCCAGATGGAACAGCGCAACGCCCACAAGGGCAATAGCAAAGGTCAGCAGGCGGGGGCGATTGAACATGACACGACTCGGAGTTAGGTTGACTATTGCATACGCCTGTATCCAGATGTATGCAATATATATCAGCCCTTGCAACCACACAGGACAGCATGATCACCGCGACAAAGCCTGCCTCCGACCTGCCCCAGGGCCAGAGCGCCTATGACCGGTTGCTCGACGAGATTCGCCACGGCACCCTGCCTCCCGGTGCACGGCTGCGCGAGGTTGATCTGGCTGCGCGCCTTGGCATTTCGCGCACCCCGGTTCGTGAAGCGATCCGGCGCCTTGAAGCCGATGGTCTGGTCGAACATCTGCCGCGCCATGGCGCCAGCCTGCGGCGGTTAAACTATGCGGAAGTGATGGAGCTTTATGAGATGCGGGCAGTGCTGGAAGGCACTGCCGCACGGCTTGCAGCGCGCTCTGCGTCAGATCTGGAATTGCGCGAACTGGCCGAGATCAATGCCGAGATGATCGCCCGTTCCGACCCTGCCGACACATCGCGCCTGAACCGCCAGTTTCATACGGCGCTGATCAATGCGGCAAAGAACCGCTATCTGATGCGCGCGATTGGGGCGATGGCGCGGACGCTGCTGATCCTTGGGCCGTCCACGCTGCATGATCCCGCGCGCAGCAAGGCGGCCGCAGAAGAACACGCCGGGCTGTTGCAGGCACTCGAAGCCCGCGACGGGGTCGAAGCCGAAGCGCGGATGCGCGCCCATATCGAAGCTGCCCATCGTATTCGCCTGCGCCAATTGCGCGACGCTGGCCTGATGGATACGGGCGAAACTGACGGGGGTAGTGATGTCGCAATATGATGTTGTGGTGATTGGCGGCGGCAATGCTGCACTTTGCGCCGCGATCGAGGCGGCAGAAGCGGGCGCGGATGTAATCATTCTGGAATCGGCGCCGCAGCACATGCGCGGCGGCAATTCGCGCCATACGCGGAATTTCCGTTGCATGCACCAAGGCCCGTTATCCGTGCTGACAGACACTTATGACGAGGCCGAATATTACGACGATCTGCTGCGCGTCACCAAGGGCCAGACCGACCCGGAGCTTGCGCGTCTGGCCATCCGCGAAAGTGAAACCTGCCTGCCCTGGATGGAGCGGCACGGTGTGATCTTTCAGGGCTCGCTCTCTGGCACGCTGTCGCTCGACCGCACCAATGCGTTCTTCCTTGGCGGCGGCAAGGCGCTGGTCAATGCCTATTACGCCTGCGCCGAAGATCTGGGCGTCACCATCCGCTACGATTCTGAAGTGCGCCATATCGATCTGAGCGAGGGGCGCTTTTCGGCGGCGGTGCTGACCGATGGCACAAGGATCGAGGGGCGGGCGGTGGTGCTGGCCTCTGGTGGCTTTCAAGCCGATCTGGACTGGCTGACCCGCGCCTGGGGGCCAGAGGCCGCGAATTTCCTGATCCGTGGCACGCCCTATAATCGCGGCGTTGTGCTGCGCGATGTGCTGGATCAGGGCGCGGTGTCGGTGGGTGATCCCACACAATGCCATTGTGTTGCCATTGACGGGCGCGCGCCCAAATTCGATGGCGGCATCGTGACCCGGCTGGATTGCGTACCCTATGCGCTGGTGGTCAATCGCGACGCCGCCCGCTTTTATGATGAAGGCGAGGATGTCTGGCCCAAGCGCTATGCGATCTGGGGGCGGCTGGTGGCAGCGCAGCCCGATCAGATCGCCTATGCCATCACCGACCAGAAAGCGCAGGGCCTGTTCATGCCCCCGGTTTTCGCCCCGGTGAAAGCCGACACGATCGAAGGGCTGGCGCAGCTGCTGGGGCTCCCGGGCGATGCACTGCGCCAAACAGTTGCGGAGTATAACAGCGCCTGCCGCGATGGCAGCTTCACGCCCGGCGTGCTGGACGGGCTGGCAACTGACGGGCTGGACCCGCCCAAGACCAACTGGGCCCGCCCGCTCGATACACCGCCCTATTACGGCTACATGCTGCGCCCCGGTGTGACCTTTACCTATCTGGGGCTGAAAGTGACGGAACGCGCGCAGGTGCAGGGCGCGCATGGTCTGCTGCCCAATGTCTGGGCGGCGGGCGAGATCATGGCAGGATCAATCCTTGGTCAGGGCTATCTGGCAGGGTTCGGCATGACCATTGGCACAGTATTCGGACGCATCGCAGGACAGGAGGCCGCCGCCCATGTTGGATAACACCCTCTCGGATGAAGCCGCGCGCCAGTTTCAGATCTGCAATTCCTGCCGCTATTGCGAGGGCTATTGCGATGTGTTCCCGCAGCTCTTTTCCTTGCCCGAAATGAGTGCCGCGCAGGCCACGCATCTGGCCAATCTGTGCCATAACTGCCGGGGCTGCTACTATGCCTGCCAATACGCCCCCCCGCATGAGTTCGACCTGAACCTGCCTGCCGTGCTGGCTGAATTGCGGCAGGACACATGGGAACGCCATGCGCGCCCGCAGGCACTTGCGCGGGTGTTCCACACGCATGGCGTCGCCGTTGCGGCCGTGCTGATCGTGGGGTTCGCGCTTCTGTTCTTTGCGATGGCAGCCCTGCGCCCAGAAGCGGGCGAGGGTTTTTATGCCTATCTGAGCCACAATGCGATGGTGTTGATCTTCGCCCCGGCCTTCGTGCTGCCGCTGCTGGGACTGGCGGTTTCGCTGCGCAGCTATTGGCGCGAGATTGGCGGCGGCTGGGTTACATGGGCCGATCTGAAACGCATGGGTGGATCTGTCGCGCGAATGAAGAACCTGTCTGGCGGGGCGGGACAGGGCTGCAATTTCGAGCAGGGCGCGCGCTATTCCAATGCCCGCCGCCACGCGCATCAAGCGACGCTCTGGGGCTTCCTGATGTGCTTCGCCGCGACCTCGGTCGCCACGCTCATGCATTACGGGTTGGGCTGGGAAGCGCCTTATCCGTTCTGGTCGCCGCCGAAACTGCTGGGGGTGCCGGGCGGGATATTGCTCTGCCTTGGCACAGGCGCGCTGGCCTGGCTGAAACTGCGCGCGGAGAAGGGTTTGGGCGCAGCGCGGGTCTGGGGCGGCGAGATGGCCTTCGTGCTCTTGCTGTTCACCGTCTCGGCCACAGGACTGGCGCTTTATGCGGCGACTGGCACGGGGGCCGTGCCTGCGCTTCTGGCGATCCATCTGGGCGCTGTGCTCGCCTTCTTCGTGCTGACGCCTTACACCAAGATGGTACACGGGTTCTATCGGATGGCCGCGCTGATGAAGCGCAACACGTGACACCAAAAAAGCGCTGTCCCGAAAGCGGGACAGCGCTGAATGCAAAGGGCCGCGACGGTCAGCGCGACCAGACCCCGCGCGGCACCATCACCACCCCGCGTGCGAGCAACCGTGCTGTGCGGGTCAGGCCAGCGGCGTGGATAGTCACCTCGTCACCCTCCACCGCGAAATCCAGCAGCACATCCAGCGCGCCCGTTGGATGCTCGATCTGCATTGCCGCAGGCCCTTTGGCGGGCACCATGGCCAGACCATCCGCCACCGACCCCGGCAACACGGCGCAGGCGGCAAGGCATTGCCCGCCGGTCACGGCCATCGACGGATGGCAGGCCCAGGGCGTCAGGTAGCGTGCGCGCAGCGATCCGCCGACCGCAGGCGCTGAAATCAGCCCCACCTTCGGCGTGACAGAACCCGACACATCCGCGCCCAGCCCCATCATCGGCCCGGCCTTGCAGCGGATCGCCTCCAGCCGCGCCAGCAGGTCCGCGTTGGCGTCGATCTCTGCCGGGGTTTCATCCCCGCGCAGGCCCA
>PWWF01000426.1 GCA_003561595.1 Paracoccaceae bacterium
ACGCTCAGATCGCGCGTCTGCGCCTGGAATTCCAGAAGGGGGGTGACCAGCGTCTCGGGCGCGCTGGCGCCGCCGATCACCGACAGTTGCAGGATGCTGCGCGCCACGTCATCGCGAATCGAATCCTCGAATGCGCGCTCGGTCATTCCGGCATTCTGCAGTGCGAAGCGATAGGCTTCGCGGTCGAAACCGCCATCCAGCCCCTGAAAGGCGCTGATCTGCAGGATTTCGTCGCGCACCGTGTCATCGCCCGCCGAAATGCCCAGGCGCCCGGCCTCATTCTCCAGCACAGCGCTGGTGACCAGACGCTCCAGCACCTGCTGGTCCAGCCCGAACATCCGCGCCTGTTCCATCGTGATATTCTGCCCCAACTGCCCCTGCAGCGCGCGCAATTCGTTCTGCATGGCGCGGGCATATTCATCTGCCGTGATGTCACGGTCGCCGATACTGCCCACATTCGTCGTGCGAGAGCCGAACCCCTCGACCCCGAAGCCCAGCAGGCTGAGGCCCAGAAGCGCCATCAGGAAAGCGGCGGCGATATTCTTGGCGGACCATTTCTGTTTGGCAGGCTTCTTGGACATGCGGGGGCACCTTTGCTGTCGCGTTGCGCCAATCTCTATGCAATGCGGGCCAGAGGGGCAAGCGCTCAGCGATCAAACCCGCGCAAGCGTTCGGCAAGCGCGGTGATCCCGGCGGGATCGGCATTGGCAAAGGCCACGCGCAGATGGCGCGGGGCATATCGGTCGGTCGGGGGGGCGAACATGGTGCCGGGCAGCAGCAGCACACCTGCCGCGCGCACCAGATCGCGCGCCAGATGGTCGGCAGGGCTGGCAAAGGGGTGGCGGATATAGGCGAAATAGGCGCCGCAGCCGCGCAGGTCCCAGTCGGGCAGGGTGGCCAGCGCGTCGCGCATCACCTGCGCGCGGTGCAGGATTTCGGCGCGCTCGCCCGCCAGCCAGTCGCCCAGATGCTCCAGCCCCCAGAGTGCGGCGCGCTGGCCCAGCGTGGTGGGACAGATGGTGACGGTATCGAGGAATTTCTCGATCTCGGCCAGGCGCGCAGGGCTGGTGGCGAGTGCGCCGACGCGGTGGCCGGTCAGGCGGTAGGATTTGGAAAAGCTGTAGAGATGGATGAGCGTGTCATCCCAGTCCGGGTCCGTGAACAGATCATGCGGCGGGCCGTCATGGGACAGGAAATCGCGATAGGTCTCATCCACGATCAGCGCGATGCCCTTCGCGCGCGCCAGATCGCGGAACGCGGCGATCAGGGGCGCGGGGTATTCCGTGCCGCTGGGGTTGTTGGGCGTGACCAGCACGATGGCGCGCGTGCGCGGCGTGATCAGGCGTGCGGCATGATCCGGGTCAGGCAGCAGATCGTCGCCGCAGGGCAGGGGCGTGGCGGCAATCCCCTGCATGTCCAGCCACATCGCGTGGTTGAAATACCACGGCGTCGGGACGATCACCGCATCGCCCGGACCGGCCAGCGCGGCGATGGCCGCGCAGAACGCCTGATTGCAGCCCGAGGTGATGGCAATCTGCCCCGGTGCGACCTGCCCGCCATAGACCGTGCCCATCCGCGCGGCGAGTGCGCCGCGCAACTCCGGCAGGCCCAGCACGGGGCCATAGAGATGGGTCGCGGGATCAGCCATGGCGGCGATCATCGCCTCTTGCAGAGGCGGGGGCGGCGGGGCGACCGGCGCGGCCTGGCTGAGGTTGAGCAGCGGGCGCTCGGACGGAAACTGGACCCCCTCCAGCCAGCGCCGCGCTTCCATCACCGGGGGGGCGGACGTGGCGACAAGGGCGGGGTTGAGGGGCATGGGGTGCTCCGGATCAGGCAAGGGGCGCTGGATTTCTGATGACACTGGCATGACAGCGTGAAAATGCAATCACCATTGCCTTAGTTGGTGGGTGACGCAGTTCCTGCGCTCATGGGCAGCACCCAGTTCTCGCCAAGCTCTCGGGCAAAGGATGCGGGTGCAATCGGGTGCAGCCCGCTGCCCGGCAGCAGTGACAACTCGCCCAGATAGAACCTGTCGGGCGCATACATGAAATCCACCCGCACAAACTCGAGGCCCCGCGCCAGCGGCGCAGCAATCGCGGTTATCTCATCCAGCGTATCGGGGAGGGTGGCGTCGGGATTGGTGGGTCTGTCAAGCCTGCGCGCCTCAAGGCGCTGTGCAGTGCTGTCGAAATAGGTCTGAAACACGTCTTGGCCCAGATGCTCCACAACAACACAGCAATGCAGCTTTCCGTCAAAATAGTACAATTTCACATCGAAAAGCTGTTCTGGCGGTGCAACCAGTTGCTCGACCATGATGCCCCGGCGCGTTCGTGAATACACCCATTCGTGTTTGTCCACCCCGTAATCGGTCAGCAGCCAGCGATGCATCAGCAGGCGTGTGGCCTCCGGGTCCAGCGTTGATTTATCTGTCACGATCAGGTTCAGGCCGGACCCATGTGTGGCTTTCAGCACGAACTGATCCGGCAGCGCGGCCAGGTCCAGGCTGTCCGGGTCCTCGGTATAATGCAGCAGCGGGACCAGAAGCGCATCGGCCTGCGCCTGGCCCAGAACCCGGGCAATATGGTCGCGCACCAGATACTTGTTGCTCAGGATGGGCAGCAGTGGATTGGTGTCATGCAGCTTGCGCCACTGGATCTTTTCCGAAAATGTCTGCGGCGCTTCAAGGTTGAGGGGATAGCCGTGGTTGCGCAAGAATTTCCGCCTCAGCCTCGGCACCCCGCGGGCCCGGTCCAACCGCGCCTTGGCCAGCTTGACCTTTTGCTGCCACCAGTAGCGCCACAGGCTGAAAGGTATCTTGTGCAATCGCATTCACTGTTTCCATGCTGAAGCGGTCACCGTTGCTCTGCTGGTTGACCGACATGCTGCATAGGGCAAAGCCGTTGTCCGCGAAAGCCCCCGTGACCTCGCCGCTTGCGCGAATGCCGCGTGACGCCACAGAGCGCGCATGCTAGAGGGCGCGGCATGACTACATCTTTCCCCATGGCCCTGTTGCGGGGCCGCTCATGACCCCCTTGCCCTCGATGCAGGCGCTGCGCGACTGGCTGGCCGAGAACCCCCATGCCTCGCGCCGCGATATCGCACGCGCCTTCGGGATCAAGGGGGGCGCGAAGCTCGACCTCAAGGCCATGCTGCGCGAGCTGGAGGCCGAGGGCAGCTATACCCGCCGCCGCGCCCGTGCGCCCGGCACGCTGCCGCCTGTGACGGTGCTGGAAGTGCTGGAACCCGATGCCGAGGGCGATATCTTTGCCCAGCCCGTCGAATGGCGCGGCGAAGGCGCGCGCCCGCGTGTCTATCTGCCGCCTCGTTCGGGCGATCCGGCACTGGGGCAGGGCGACCGCGTTCTGGCGAAACTCACGCAGGCGCGCGGCCCCGATCAGGAGTATCTGGGCCAGATCATCCGCAAGCTGGGCTCTGGCCCGCGCCGCATCCTCGGCATCTTCCGGCGCGAGGCGCAGGGCGGGCGGATCGTGCCCATCGAGAAGGGCGCGGACCGGTTCTGGCAGGTCAGCAACACGGGCGGCGCGCAGGATGGCGAACTGGTCCATGCCGAACCCGTCGCCAAGGGCCGCTTTGGCCCCGCGCGCGCCAATGTGATCGAACGGCTGGGCGATCCGACCGCGCCCAAGGCCGTGTCGCTGATCGCGATTCATGAACACGGCATCCGCGACGAATTCCCCGCCGAGGTGCTGGCCGAGGCCGAGCGCGCCACCGACCTGCCGACCAGCGGGCGGCGCGACCTGCGCGATCTGGCCTTTACCACGATCGATCCCTGGGACGCGCGCGATCATGACGATGCGCTGTTTGCCACCCCCGACCCGGACCCCGACAACCCCGGCGGCCATGTCCTGTGGGTCGCGATTGCCGATGTCGCGGCCTATGTCACCTCTGGCTCGGAGCTGGACCGAGAGGCCCGCAAGCGCGGCAATTCCACCTATTTCCCCGACCGCGTGGTGCCCATGCTGCCCGATATCCTGTCGGGCGATCTGTGTTCCCTGCATGAGGGCGTGGACCGCCCCTGCATCGCGCTGCGTATGGTGCTGGGGTCGGACGGCACCAAACGCGCGCATGCGTTTCACCGCGCGGTGATCCGTTCGCGCGCCTCGCTGACCTATGAACAGGCGCAGGCCGCTGATGAAGGGCGCCTTGACGATGTGACCGCGCCGCTGGCCGAGGATATCGGCGCGCTTTTCGCCGTCTATCGTGCGCTTAAAGCCGCCCGCGCCCGCCGCCAGCCGCTGGATCTGGACCTGCCGGAACGTCAGATCGTGCTCTCGGACGAAGGGCGCGTAACCTCGGTCGCGTTCAAGGACCGGTTCGACGCGCATAAGCTGGTCGAGGAATGCATGGTTCTGGCCAATGTCGCCGCGGCCGAGACCTTGCGCGAAAAAGGCTCTGCGCTGCTTTATCGTGTGCATGAGGAACCCAGCCCCGAAAAACTTGACGCGCTGCGCGAGTTGGCGCGCGAATCGGGGTTCAATCTGGCCAAGGGGCAGGTGCTGCAGACGCGCCATTTCAACCAGCTTCTCGCGCAGGCCGAAGGGACCGAGTTTGACGAGTTGATCAACATGGCCACGCTGCGATCAATGACGCAGGCCTATTATGCGCCGCAGAATTTCGGCCATTTCGGGCTGGCACTGCGCGAATATGCGCATTTCACCTCGCCCATCCGGCGCTATGCCGATCTGATCGTGCACCGCGCGCTGATCGCCGCGCATCGCTGGGGCGCGGACGGGCTGAGTGCCTGGGATATCGAGCATCTGGAAGAGACCGGCAAGGCGATCTCAGAGGCCGAGCGCCGTTCCATGGCTGCCGAGCGTGACACGGCTGACCGCTACCTGGCCGCCTATCTGGCCGACCGCATGGGGGCCGAGTTCGCGGGCCGCGTGTCCGGGGTGGCGCGCTTTGGCGTGTTCGTGAAACTCGATGAGACGGGCGCAGATGGGCTGGTCCCGATCCGCGCCATCGGGGATGAGTATTTCCGCCACGACCCGGATGCGCAGGTGCTGGAAGGCGAGCGCACGGGCTTTCGCATCGGCCTTGGCCAGCGCGTGCGCGTCAAACTGGCCGAGGCAGAGCCGGTGACGGGCGGCATCGCGCTGGAACTGCTGGAGGTCGAGGGCGAGGCCCCCCGCCGCAAGGGCGGCACCCGCCGCAAGGGCGGCCCGCGCCGCGCGGCAGGGCGCGCCCGCGTCGCCAGTTCCAAGGGCCGCAAGAAGCTCAAGCGCAAGCGCGGGTAGGGGGCGCTTGCGGTCCAGGGCAGTGGTGCGTGGGTAAGGTCAGCTCTGCGGGATCTTGCGGATGGTCGGGCGCGTGGGCAAATGGCGAAACGGCACATGCGCAGCACAACGGACGGTTCTTCACGCCAGCGCTTCTCGCGCGTGGCGGCGCAGGGCATCGCTTAGCGCTCGCAGCGGTTGGGCCGCACGTCGGTTGATCTGCCAGAACAAGGGCCGGTCAAAAGCTGTGTCCGCAATCAGTTCCACCAATTGCCCAGAGCGCAGATGTTCCTGCACCAAAGACGCGGGGTTCATGCCCCAACCCAACCCCTGCACCACCGCCGTCACAAAACCCTGGGTCGAGGGCAGCCAGTGTGTTGGCGGCGCCAGCCGTTGTCCGAAGACGGCTTGCACCCATTCATTTTGCAACTGATCCTTCTGGTTGAAGGTCAGCGCAGGGGCGTGGGCCAGTGCCGCAAGGGTCACCCCGTCAGAGAAAAACCGTTGCACGAAACCGGGGCTGGCCGTTGCATGATAGCGCAGGCTGCCCAGGGCGATGGACTTGCAACCCGGCACAGGCTTGGCCACCGCGGTCAGCGCAGCCACCACGCGCCCCGATTTCAGCCAGTCGGTCGTGTGATCCTCATCATCGACCGCGATATCCAGCAGGATATCCGCATCACGGGCAAAACCTGCCAGCGCGGGCAGAACCCATGTGGCCAGACTGTCTGAATTGACTGCAACCGACAGGGTCACGCGGTCTGTCTGACAGGCGCTGGCAGGCAGCTGGGCCATCAGGTCGCGCTCGGCCAGACCCACAAGTTCGATATGACGACACAGGGCATCCCCGGCCGCCGTGGCGCGGCACGGGCTGGCGCGCTCGATCAGGACAGTGCCAAGACGATCTTCCAGCGCGCGCACCCGCTGCGAAATGGCCGAGGGCGTCACCCCCAAGGCCCGCGCCGCGCCCTCGAAACTGCCGGTCTGCACCACCATCGCGACGGCACGCGCGGCGGGATAATCAAGCATTAGCGCTCCTTCACTAACATTACGTCGTTTAATTTGCCTAATCACATGGCCCGGTATATCGCAAGCCGAACCTGACGGGGGCAGAAATGAGCGACCTGACGATTTACCTGACCGGCCTTGGCATCGGCCTGAGCCTGATCATCGCCATCGGCGCGCAGAATGCCTTTGTTCTGCGCCAGGGCCTGCGCGGGTCGCATGTCTTCCCGGTTGTCCTGACCTGTGCGCTGTCAGATG
>PWWF01000220.1 GCA_003561595.1 Paracoccaceae bacterium
TATTTCACCATCCTGGGTGGGCAGTCGCAGCGCAGCCTGAAACAGTATTTCCAGCCGACCCATGCCGAACAGTTGCACACGATCCCCGGCATCATGGATATGGTGGCAAAGTTCAAATGACACTTGCCACCCTCTCTGATGTGTTGCGCCCGGCCCTGCGCGATGGCTATGCCGTGCCCGGTCTTGTCTGTCTTGGGTGGGAGGATATGCGCGCCTATGCGATGGCCGCGCAGGCCGAGCGCGCGCCCGTCATCCTGCAGGCCGGGCCATCGTGCCGCGCACATACGCCCCTGCCGGTTCTGGGCGCGATGATGCGGCATCTGGCGGATAGCGTGGATGTGCCGGTCGTGGTGCATCTGGACCATGGCTACACGCTTGACGAATGCCGCGACGCGCTGGATGCGGGCTTTACCTCGCTCATGTATGACGGATCGCGCAAGCCGCTGGCGCAGAATATTGCAGAGACGGCGCAGGTGGCGGAACTGGCCCATGCGGCGGGCATCTCCTGCGAGGGCGAGATCGGTTTTGTGGGCTATGCGGGGGGCGATGCCTCTGCCGGGACGGACCCGGAGGAGGCCGCGCGCTTTGCCCGTGAAACCGGGGTCGATGCGATGGCGATTTCCGTGGGCAATGTGCATCTGCAGACCGATCATGCGGGCGGGCTGGATGAGGGGCGCATCCGCGCGATCGAGGGGGTGACCGATGTGCCGCTGGTGATCCATGGCGGCTCGGGCGTGCCCTATGCCCAGCGCGCGGCGCTGGCGGCGGGATCGCGCATAGCAAAATTCAATATCGGCACCGAATTGCGGCTGGCCTTCGGGCAGGCGCTGCGCGCGGCGGTCAATGCCGATCCGGCGCGCTTTGACCGGGTGTCGATCCTGAAGGAAACCGAACCCCCGGTGACAGAGGCCGCGCGCGCGGTCATCCGGAACATGGGTGCATCAGGGAGGGCATGAGATGCTGCGGATCGGACTTTTGGGCTGCGGGCGTATCGGGCAGGTGCATGCGCGCAGCATCAGGGCGCTGGATGATGCGCAGGTCGTGGCCCTCGCCGATGCGATGCCCGATGCCGCGCAGGCGCTGGCGAACAGCACTGGCGCCGAGATGCGCGACACCGACAGCATATTGACCGCTGCGGATGTGGATGCCGTGGTCATCGGCACGCCCACGGATACGCATTTCGACCTGATCCATGCGGCTGCACGCGCGGGCAAGGCGATCTTCTGCGAAAAGCCCATCGACATGTCGGTGGACAATATCCGCGCCTGTATGGATGTGGTGTCGGGTGCTGGTGTGCCCTTCATGACCGGGTTCAACCGCCGGTTCGACCCGAATTTCGCTGCCCTGCGCGAACGCATCCGCGCCGATGATGTCGGTGCTGTGGAACTGCTGACCATCACCTCGCGCGATCCGTCGCCGCCGCCCGTGTCCTATATCGAACGCTCGGGCGGGTTGTTCCGGGACATGATGATCCATGATTTCGACATGGCGCGCTTTCTGATGGGTGAGGAGTTTACCCATCTGCACGCGGTCGGCAGCGCGCTGGTGGACCCGGAAATCGGAGCTGCGGGCGATGTGGACACGGCCGCCGTGATCCTGACATCCGAGAGCGGGCGCATCTGCCAGATCTCGAACTCGCGCCGTGCCGCCTATGGCTATGACCAGCGGGTCGAGGTGCATGGCCAGAAGGGAATGCTGCGCGCCGAGAACCAGCTTGAAACCACGGTCGAGCTTGCAACCGGCGCCGGGTTCCGCCGCGCGCCCGCGCAGCATTTCTTTCTGGAGCGGTATGAGGCTGCCTATCTGGCCGAGATGCGCGCCTTTGTGGATGCAGCCCTTGGCGGCACGCCTGCCGCGCCGGGCATCGAGGACGGGCTGTTTGCCCAGATCCTCGCCGATGCCGCGACCCGGTCGTGCCAGAGCGGCCAGCCCGTGGCGCTGCCGCGCGGCTAGTCGTCTTCCGGTTCGCGCCAGTTCAGGATCAGATGCCAGGCCATGACCCCGCCGACGGCGGCGGTCAGCCATGCCCAGATCATGCTGCCGACGGACCATTCCACCCCCGACCAGATAAACGGTATCGCCACCAGCAGGTAGCGCCGCCATGCCGGACGGTAGAAAGGGTGAGAGGTATCGATCAGTCGCATGTCAGCATCCGGGCCATGTCAGCCACACTGTTTGCAGATCATGGCCTGACAGGCAAGCAGCTCAAGCAATGCCCCGCTCAGGGGGTTTGCCGCGACTGCAGATCCGCAAGCGCCTGCGCCAGCATGTCATCCGTCCACTGGTTCAGCACTGCCTCGCGCAGCAGGTCCTTCTGGGTTGCGGGGGCCAGCCCACCCACAGGCGGGTCACGGTCCAGATTGGTGGGAAAGGAATAGCCCTCTGCCGCGGCGCCCAGAACGGCCTCGCGCGCCGGCACGGACATCGCGCCCTGCGCGACAGCCTCGGTCAGCGGTGCATGGATCGCGCGGCAGATGGCGGCGCGGTCCACGCTTTCCATCGCGCGCCCGAAGGCCGAGGATATCTGCATCAGATTGACCATGCGGTGAATATCCGCGCTGTGATTGGCGCCTGCGGCATGAAACAGCGCCGGGTTGAAGAACAGCGCATCGCCCTTTTCCAGCGGCAACTGGACGCAATGCGCATCGAAATGCGCGCGGAAATCGGCCCGCCGCCATGCCGCATAGCCGGGGCGGTAGAGCTGTGAAAAGGGCAGCAGCTTGGTCGGTCCCGCCTCAACCGGCATATCGCAATGCGCGATCCCGCCCTGCAAGGTCATCAGCGGCGACAGGTCATGCACATGCGCGGGATAGGTCGCGCTGACCTCTGCTGTCTGGAACCCCAGATGATAGTCGCGATGGGCCTGCTGCGCCTGCCCGCCCGGATGCACCAGATTGATCTGGGCGGTCATCTGGTAATTCGGGCCCAGCCACGCCTCGCAGGCTGCATCGACCGCTGGGCTGGCGAAATAGCGTATAAAGGTCTGCGGTGCCGCAAGCGCGAGTTTCTGCAGCGAATTCCAGATGCGGTCATTGCTGCCCGCCGCAGCAAAATGATCGGCGCGCGCCCCGCTGGCCGCGCGTTCCTGCGCGATGATCGCCTCGTATGCAGCGGTGGCCGCGTCAATGGCCGCATGATCGGGGCAGGCCTGTTTCAGCACGAAGACCCCGGCCCCCGAATGCAGGATGCTTGCCCATTCACTCATCAAGGCGCGGCGCGTTTCGGGCGCATCCAACGCCGGGGCCAGCCTGCCCATGTCATAGACCGGCACATTGCTGGGGGCCGCGCTGGCCTGCGGCACATCCGCCGGGTCCACGCTGCGCGCGGTCAGGGTGCGAAACTCCTGCAGATCGCATTCGGCTTCGGCATAGTAGCCAGGCGCGGGGGGTGTCAGATCAAGGGTCATGGCAGAATCCTCCGGGGTTTGTCTGACCCATAGCTTACCGCGCGAGTGGGCTTGCCTGATTGCACAAAACACATCAGAAATACATCAATGACCCATCGTTTCCCGATCAAGGAGATTGCGCGCCAGGCCGGGCTGGGCACGGCGACTGTGGACCGGGTTCTGAATGACCGGCCCAATGTCAGCCCGCAGGCCAGGACCCGCGTTGCCATGGCGCTGCGCGAACTGGCCGCCCAGGAAGAACAGCTTGCTGTGCAGGGGCGGCGGCTGTTTCTGGATGTGCTGGCCGAAGCGCCCAGACGCTTCTCTCGCGAGATCCGTCTGGCGGCGGAAACGGCGATGCGATCAGTGCCCGGTGTCGCGATCAGGCTGCGCTTTCAGTTTCACGAGGTCATGACCGAGGCCGAAAGCCTCCACGTGCTGGAACGTATCGCGCGGCGGGGCAGCCATGGCGTCTGCCTCAAGGTGCGGGACACAACGGCCATGCGCGACATGGTGGATCATCTGGCGCAGTCCGGCATTGCGGTCTTTACCCTTGTGACCGATCTGCCGGGCAGCGCGCGCATGGGGTATTTCGGGCTCGACAATGCGCAGGCGGGGCGCATCGCGGCCTATCTGATCGCGCAGGCGCTGCCCGATGGCCGCGCCACGATCCTGACCTCGCGCAGTCAGGACAGTTTCAGGGGCGAATCCGACCGCCTTGCGGCCTTTCGCGCGCTTATCACAAGCTTGCGGCCCGGCCTGCGGTTGGTGGATGCAAGCGGCGGGGCGGGGATACGGGCCGCCACGGGCCGGTCGCTTGACGCTGTGCTGGCGCAGGGCATCCGGCCTGATGCGATCTATTCCATCGGCGGCGGCAATGCGGCGATCCTGCGCAAGCTTGCGGAATACGGGCAGCGACCGGCTGTGCATGTCGCGCATGATCTTGACCATGAAAACCGCCACCTGCTGAAACAGGGCGCGATCAGCTATGTCCTGCATCATGACCTGACGCAGGACATGCACAAACTGTTCATGATGGCCAGCGATGCCTCTGCCGGAGCGCTGCGGACGGGCAGCTATGGCATGAGCGACATTCATGTCATCACACCGTATAACCTGCCGGAACCAGCTTGAAACCCCGATGCGCGCGGGGTGACCTACGCCCTGCAGCCGGATCCGAGCGCCAGCCTGCCATATGCGGACGGCCTCTGCCATCTGTTGGTAGAGCCGTCGCATGGTGGCGTCGGTTGCATGGCCTCACTGGCGCTGCTCGATGGGGTGGACAAGGTTATGGCCCCTGTCCGGATTGCGCATGAAGCGATCACGGCCGCTGCCGATCAGGGCGCATGCAGCCGGAAAAGAAAGGGGTGCTTCACGTTCAAGACACCCGGATAGAGGGTGTCGTGCTGACCACACCATGCCGCTTTGGCGATGCGCGCGGCTGGCGTCCGAAACATGGAACTGCCAGACACTTCGGTCGGCGGGCTTGAATGGCCGGATTTCTGACAGCTTTTTCGCCCCGCCACACGCCGCGCGGCCCGCATCTTCAGCCGCCCGCCCCATGCGCAGGATAAACCTTTGCGCTGTTCGCGCGGGGCCGCGATGTGGTCAAGGGTATCTGACAAGACAGGCGTGCCGCTCCGGGTCCGTCCTGATGCTGGATCAGACCGTGCCCGGCCGCGCACGGGGCAGTGCCGCGCGGATCAACGCGGCGCGGTGGGCGAAGACAGTCTCGTCATCATATTCGCTGCCCGTCTGTGCCGCCTGCTCGATCAGGCTCTGCAGGCGGGTCCGGTTCACAGCGAGTTCCGCCACGGCATCGGCGAGGGCGTGTTGGTCGCCGATAGGCGTCAGCCAGCCGCCACCATGCGCGGCGATCAGGTCTGCCGGAAACGCGCTGTCATGGCCGATAATCGGGCAGCCCGATGCCAGCGCCTCGATCAGGATGCGCGGCGATTCCGGTGTCATGTGGCAAAAAAGCAGCAGATCCGCCGCCCGCAACTCTTCCAGAAGCGCCTGCCGGTCAGTCACAAAGCCCGGCAGGTCCACGCGCCCCGACAGGGGCCCCGCGGTCACCCGTGCGCGCATTGCATCCAGCAAGGGGCCATCGCCCAGCCAGCGCGCATGAAACGGAACATCGCGGGCGGCCAGGTTTTCCAGCGTATCCAGCCATTCCATCGCACCCTTCATCGTGGCCGCCCGGCCCGCGTAGATGATCTGCAATGCCCCATCGGTTGCGCCCGCGATTTTCTCGCGCAGCCTGTTGTCGGGGATGTGGTCGGACTTTTTCAGATGGATATCATGCACCAATTGCGGGTTGCGGCAGAATGGCGCGTAGGCGTCATAGGTCTCGCGGCCACGGAACAAACCCAGTGCCGCGCGGCGGATCAGGGCGCGTTCCTGCCATGCCATGGGACGATATTCCAGCGCTGCGCGCAGGCGGCGGCGCCATGGCTGCGCTTGTGCCGAGCGACGCATCACCTC
This sequence comes from Paracoccaceae bacterium, assembly GCA_003561595.1. Classification (GTDB taxonomy): domain Bacteria; phylum Pseudomonadota; class Alphaproteobacteria; order Rhodobacterales; family Rhodobacteraceae; genus Roseinatronobacter. The sequence continues at coordinate 5,870 of PWWF01000220.1, forward strand.
GCTTTCAACACGGTCGGTCCAAATATAGAAGGGCTTGCCACTGCGATGTGCCGACCAGGCCCCCACGGCCCCCCAGTCCCCGAACAACCCGCCAATGGCAAATCCGATCAGGTCTGCGCGCGAAATGGCGTCGCGGATCCTCGGCAATGTAGATGGCAGTGCACGCAGGAACCTGTCCGGCCGCCAGGCGATTGGCAACGGCACGAATTCGATCCGGTCCTTGGCCGGGCCAAGCCGGTCCAATGGCACCCAGGCCGGGGGGGCAGGATCGTCACTCAGCGGTTGCACGATAATAAGCCTATCGAAATGCTTCGCCCAGAGTCGCAGCCCGTTGCAGGCCTGATCTTCAAGGCACAGCACACCGTCGCGACGGTGAAGCGGCACTGGCAGGTAAAGCAGTAAGGTCTCGTCCATCGTCTCCGTGCCCTGGATCGCGCTGGACAGGATCGGGTGCCTGTGGGTCATCGTTGCTGCAGCGGGTCAGCCGCGCATTTGGACACCAATGCCCGACGGTGCCGACCATGGTGCTGACAAGGGGGTAAAGCCCATGCCGCCGCCATGAA
>PWWF01000119.1 GCA_003561595.1 Paracoccaceae bacterium
ATGTTGTTCAGATTGACCGCGCCCATGCTCCGCCTTTCGCTGCGAGGCAGCCAGGACCAGCCCGACTACCTCTTCATCTTGCCGAAAATACTCTGGGGGGTTCAAAGGGGGGCTAGCCCCCCTTTGCCCTGCCCTCAGAACCCACGCTGCACGCGGGCGAAGGTTTCGGACCACTCGGCCTCATTGCCATTCCAGTAGGTTGGATCGGCAAAGGTCAGCGCGTCCAGCGTGCCGGTCGGGTCATAGGCGGGCAGGGTGGGGATCTTCTCGCCCAGATCGACCTTGGTGCCATCGAGCGCGGGCGGGTAGTTCTGCCCCTCGGCCACCGCGATCGAGGTTTCGGGTGCCAGCATGAAGTTCAGAAGCTCCTCACTCGCTTCCAGCGGCGATCCCTTGATCACGAACAGGCATTCCTGCCAGCCGAACCCGTTGGGCGGATCGTAATAGCCAATGTCATGGCCCTGTTCCTGCAGTGCCGCGATGCGGCCCGACCAGCCTTCGGTCACATAGATCTCTTCCTCGGCCAGCAGGCTCATCAGCTCCGCGCCAGAGCCCCAGTATTTCAGCGCCAGATCGCGATGGGTACGGATGGCATCCCACGCTGCCTCCAGATCCTGGATGTCATTGGGGCTTTGTCCGGTCTGCAGCGCCGCATACCACATCCGCGTGCGCCAGTCGTGCCAGCCGCCGATCTTGCCCTGATAGGCTTCGTCCAGCAGGATCATGGCGCCTTTTTCGCGAATCTCCTCATCCGAGATATAGGCGCGGTTATAGGCCAGCCCCGTTGTGCCATAGTTATAGGGCACGGCGGACAGATGATCCGGCGTGATACCGCGATACGCATTGGTCAGCGCATCCATGACCAGTTCCATATTCGGGATGTTGTCGAGGTTCAGTTCCACATCCAGCCCGAAATTGACGTAGCGGGCATAGTCGAACACGCCCGACAGATGGGCGATGTTATATTCCCCCTCGCGCGAGGACCGGACCTGCGCCAGATATTCGTCGCCGCCTGCGAATGTGCCATCGACCACATCGATGCCGGTTGCCGCCGTGTAGGGGTCAAAGGCGTGGCGGCGGAACGCTTCCGACACCACCCCGCCCCAACCATCGAAACGCACCTGTGTCACCTCATCCGCGAGGGCCATCCGGGCGAAAGGGGTCTGCACGCCATAGGCCACACCGGCCGCGCCGATCAGGCCCAGAAAGCTGCGGCGGTCCAGATCGCCATTGCGATAGCGTTCCAGCAGGCGGTTGTAGCGTGTCGTATTGTCCATTTGTCACTCTCCTTGTCAGGGTTGGGTTGGGCGCGGTTCTTACATGCCGCGTTTGATTGCTAATCGTCGGGCAATCGCGGCGCCAAGCAGCGGCAGCCCCACAGTGATGACGATCATCACACTGCCCAGTGCATTGATCTCCGGGCTGATCGAGTCGCGCAACATCGAGAAGATCTGCGTGGGCACAGTCTCGACCCCGCCGGGTTTCCAGAACAGGGTGCCGGTGATGTCATCAAAGGAAATCGTGAACGCGAAAAGCGCGCCTGCGGCCACGGCAGGCATGAGCAGCGGCAGGGTAACGGAAAAGAAGGTCTGCACGGGCGAGGCCCCGAGGCTCAGCGCCGCTTCCTCCACATCCCGGCGGATACTGACCAGCCGCGCCTGCACCACAAGAATCACGAATGGCAGCGTGAAGATCACATGCCCCGCCAGCAGCAGCGCGAAGCTCTTGCCGATGCCCAGCCAGTTCAGGAACAACAGCAGCGCCACGGCCAGCACCACTTCGGGCACCAGAATCGGCGCGATCAGGATTGTGGTGATCAGGTTCTTGCCCGGCACCCGGTAGCGCACCAATGCAAGGCTCGCCAACACCCCGAGAGTGGTCGAGATCAGCGCCGTCAGCAGGCCCAGGATCAACGAGGTACGAAAGGCCCGCATCACCGCGTCATTGTTCCAAAGCGCCTCGAACCAGCGCAGCGAAAAGCCGGTCATGGGAAAGCTGCCGAACTGGTTCTGGTTGAAGGACAGCAGCACCACCACCGCAACGGGCAGGAACATGAACAGATAGACAAGTATCGTATATGCGCGGATCGCAGCCCAGCCCATCAGCCCAAGCCTTTCGTCAGTTGCGACATGCCCAGAAAGCGGTTGTAGATCGCCACCAGCGCGCCCAGCACGAGCAGCAACAACAGCGACAGCGCCGAGCCCATGGGCCAGTTGAGCTGCGTGATGATCGCCTCGAATACCAGATTGGCGAACATCGCATCGCGCGGCCCGCCAAGGATGAGCGGCGTGATATAGGTGCCCGCGCCAAGGACGAAACACAGCAGGCCCCCGGCGGCCAGACCGGGCAATGACAGCGGCAGCGTGACCTGCGTAAAGGCCTGCCAGCGCGTCGCGCCCAGCGAGGTCGCCGCATCCTCCAGATTGGTGTCGATCCCGTCGAGGCTGACATAGATATTCAGCACCATGAAGGGCAGCAGGAAATGCACCAGCCCCAGAATGACCGTGGCCTCGTTATACAACATCTGAATGGGCGAAGAGATCACACCCATTGAAATCAGCGTCGTATTCAGCGCGCCGGAACTGCCCAGAATGTTGATCCAGCTCATCGTGCGGATGATGTAACTGATCCAGAAAGGCAGCATCAGCAAAAGCAGCAGGATCAGTTTGTTGCCGCTGGACCGGGTGATGAAATAGGCCGCCGGATAGCCCAGAAGCGCGCAGAAGAACGTGGTGATCGCCGCGATCTTGAGCGTGTTCAGCAGGATGTAGCGATAGAACGGATCGGTCAGCGCGCGCTGCCAGTTGTCCAGATGAAAGCCGACCGTATCCGGCCCCACTGCCGAGCGCAGCCAGAAGGAATAGACCACGATGAACAAAAGCGGGATCAGCAATAGGAGCGCTACCGCCCCCAATGCGGGCGAGAGCAGAATCCATGGCTGGCGTCTTTCGCGGGCTTCTACAGACATGGCGGCGTGGTGCCTTGCAGATCAGGTGTGTCGCGCATGATCAGAGATTGCAAAGCCGACGAGCATAAGGCAAATTGATATTTGGAATAGTGACAATAGGCACGATCAATGGCTGATCGAAACGAGGCCGACCGCCTGACCCGCGATCTGGACTGGAACCTGTTGCGCAGCTTTGTTGTCATCGCCGAGGCGCAGTCGATAACGGATGCCGCGCGGCGCCTTGGACTGACACAGCCATCAGTCTCGACCGCGCTGCAAAAGCTTGAAAAACTTATCGGAAAACGCCTGATCGACCGGGCGCCGGGCCGTTATGAGCTGACCCGCGCAGGGAGCACCCTTTACCGCGAGGCGGTCGAAATACATGGCTCGGTCCACCGGCTGTCGACCCTGATGCGGGACATGACCGACGAGATTCGCGGCCATGTGCGCATCGCTGTGGCGAGCCATGTGGTCTGCCCGTTATTTGATCAGTTGCTGGCCGAGTTTCATGCCCGCCACCCGCGCGCGACACTCTCGATATCGGTCCTTGGCTCCAGCGCCGCGCTGGCCAGTGTGGCGGCGCGCACGGCCTCTTTCGCGATCTGCCTTGTGCATCGTCGCGACCCCAAGATCGAATATATGCGGCTGTATCGTGAATATTTCGGTTTGTTCTGCGGCCCACCACATCCGCTTTTCGGGCGCGAGAACCTGCAGCAAGGCGATCTGTCAGGCCATTCCACTGTCAGTTTCGAAACCGACAGCCTGCATGATGCCCTGCGCTCGGTGACATTGCTGCGCGCGCAATCCGATCTGCGCGAAGAGATCATCGGCATGTCGAGCCATCTGGAAGAAGTGCGCCGCATGGTGGTTGCCGGGCTGGGGATTGGCCCGCTGCCCTTGCATGTCGTGGCGCGCGATGTGGCGGACGGGCTGCTCTGGCGGCTGCCGCCCTATGTCGATCCGCCGGCTATCGACGTTCATCTGGCCTGGAACCCCAAGGCCACGCTGAACCGTGCCGAGGCAACGCTGCTGGAGATCATTCAGACCGCGATCCGGACCACGCCGATGGCGGCGCGCACCTATGGGCTGAGCGGGGAAGAGCGTGTTGGCGCGTAGCTACCTGTCGCGCGCCGGGGCGTCACCCCATTGGGCGACCTGCCCGGCATTCACTCCTGTTCTACCAGGATCGCGAAGCCGGTTTTGACGCGGTCCATCACGACGCTGGTGCGAAAGCGCAGGACTGTGTCCTCGGGAAAGGAATGGCGACGTGAGCAACCCTCATGATCGGTCACGTCGCGGGCTGACAGGATCAGAGTGAAATCGGCGTTTCCGGTGACACGGTAGCATTGCATCACGTCCGGCGCGGACTGCATGGGGTAGTGTGTCCCACGGGTTGGAATAATAGGCTGCGCGAGGAGCCTTCGGCGCAAAGCTCAGCCTTTCAGGCCTGATCGCGGTGATTGTCTGACCTTGGTATTCACGCCAGAAATCGGCCTGTCACCGAAAACCGCCAGACATGACGCGCGCACCGGGTTGTGCGGCCAGGGCAGGCTTTGGGGGCAATCAATATCGCGGCTGCGGTTGCTTCACTGCACGGATGACGCAGTAAGGAACTCCCATCGCAGCGTTTCGGTCAGCCGGTTGCCATGGATGTCTTGCAGACCCTCGCGCAAAATCAGTCTGAAGCGGCTGCCGGGCGCGAGGGGTTCATCCGGCAGCAAGCTGACGCGGTGCTGACCCGGCAGATGAATGTAGTCCACCGGGACCGGCGCGCCCGCCGCATCGATGATCTGCAGATGCTCCTCCAGCATGTCGGTTGCGATATCGGTCGCAAAGCGAAGTGATGGCGCGATATCTTGCGGCGCGTCGATTGACTCGGGCAGGTCAACCGCGACGGGGGCGGGTGTGCGGCTCAACTCCAGCGGGACCACCTGGCGCGTCGCGTGAAGCCCGCCCTGCGCGGTGATACGCAGATGCGGGCGCGGACTGGGCTCCAGATCAGCGGCGCTCAGCGTGATCTCGGGGATCGACTGAAAGAGTGCAATCGGCCGCCATGGCGCGGCACCAGTGGGCGAGTATTCGACATCGAAGCTCACGGCCCCTGTGCCCTCGATCGACCAGCGGATCGTGTGATCCTCCGTGTCGTTGACACGCAGGTTCCCTGTATGGACCTCAAGTGATGGTGCGGTATCGGCAACCTCGATCATCGCGAGTTCGCGCGTTCCTTCGCGCAGACGCAGCGCCACGGCCTGCGGGTGCGGATCAATCGCGACCCGGAAATCGGGCCAGTGGAGGGGGTTGTCACCCGCCGATCTGGCACGGAACTGACCATGCATCGGGTGGATATCGGGCGCGCGCGTTTCAAAGGCCGCTGCGACCAGCACGCGGCCTTGCGCATCCAGCAATTCGGCCCGGTACGGCCCCTCATCGCGCGTGGCAGGGGCAGAGCGGATGCGCAGCGGATCAAGGCTTGCCCCCCCTTCCGGCGCGATCAGGCCGGTCAGGATAATTCGGTCTGCGGGGGGGCTTTGGGCGTCGCTTAGGGTGCTTGGCGCAGCCTGCGCGGTGCGGATGGCTTGCTGGCGCAGCATGGCGTCACGTTGGCCGAACCCGGCCTGAATGTCGGCCTGCACCATCGCGTATTCGACCTGCGACACCCAGGCCCTGCGCGAGGGCTGGATGTCGGGCCACATCAGCGAGCGCAGGTAATCGGGCTCTTCGGCATTGCCCTCATGATAGGACTTGTTCCAGCCCTGCAAGCCCGATGGCGCCAGCCGGAACCCATCAATCGTCGGGTAGCGGCGCAGCCCGGCATCAGTCGTGGTCGGGAAATGCAGCAGCGAATACACATGGCCGAATTCATGCACCAGCCCCGTTGCCAATACATCTGCGTCGAACACGGGATGGGCCTGAATCTCCATCACCACGGCACGCGCGCGGTAGTCGAGCGCCCCCTTGTAGAGCCGGGCCTCGAGGTTGCTCAAGGCCATACCGACCGCTTCCTCGCCAAGTGCGTCGAAGGGGACGACCACGACTGTGATATCCTCCGGGCCGATATGATCGGACGCCTGCCGCTGCAAATATCGAAGATACGCCCCGAAAATGATCGCGACACGGTTCTCCTCAAACTCTTCGCCGCGGCGCGCTTCGTTGAGCAGCAACATTGCTCTGGCGATCTCATCGTCCATCGTTGCCAGGAACAGGCCGAAGCTGTTTGTGCCGAAGTCGAGCGCGTGCGCCGTCGCCGCGCGAAAGGGCAGGTACTGCGGCACATATTGTTCCGTCCGCCACAGAGTCTGCATGATCGCCTGACGGTCCGCGTCGGAAATGCCCCCTTCAATCTCGGCCCGCAGGTCGATGATTTCCTGAA
>PWWF01000383.1 GCA_003561595.1 Paracoccaceae bacterium
CCGAAATGATCCAGAAACGCCTCGGTCACCACAAAGGTCACAGGCCGCCCCGGCGTCATCCGCCGCCGCCCCAGACGGATCCAGTCCAGTTCCAGCAACTGATCGACTGTCCCGCGCGACACGGCCACGCCGCGAATCTCTTCAATCTCGGCGCGCGTGACGGGCTGGTGATAGGCCACGATGGCCAGCGTCTCGATTGCCGCGCGCGACAGTTTGCGCGTCTCGACCCGTTCGGATTGCATCAGCCAGCCCAGATCGGGCGCCGTGCGCAGCGCATAGGCATCGCCCACCCGCACCAGATTGACCCCGCGCCCGGCATAGCGCGCGCGCAGATGCCCCAGCGCCTCGGCCGGATCGCAGCCCTGCGGCAGCCGTGCGGCGATGGCCTGCAGGCTGATCGGATCAGCGCAGGCAAAGAGGATCGCCTCGACCATGCGTTCCTGCTCGGCCATGGGCGGCACGGCAAACAGCCCCGGTTCCTCTGCCACGGCCTCATGGCCCTCATCACTCATCCGCGGCCCCCTGATCCATGCGCCGGCGCAGATGCAGCGGCGCGAAGGTCTCGCTCTGGCGCAGCTCGATCCGGCCCTGCTTGGCCAGCTCCAGCGTCGCCGCAAAGGTCGAGGCGATGGCCGAGCGCTGTCGCGCGGGCTTGCCGCGCCAGCCTTCGGGCAGGTAGCGCTGCAGCGCGGTCCAGTCCTGTGCGCCGGGCAGCAATTGCGACAGCCGTTCCAGCGCGGCCTCATAGGGGTAGATTTCCGAGCGGTCAAAGGCATAGGGGCGGAATTCGTCGCGCGTGCGCAGCCGCGCATAGGCGCGCATCAGATCCAGCAGCGATGCCTCATATCGCGTCTTGCGCGACACGGCGCGCGCGGTGGGTGCCCCGCGCGCAAAGAAATCGCGCCCCTTCTGGTCGCGCCCCATCAGCCGCGCGGCGGCCTCGCGCATGGCCTGCAACCGCTCCAGCTGCCAGGCCAGATGCGCGGCCAGTTCCTCGCCGGTCGGCCCCTCTTCGCCCGGTTCGGGCGGCAGCAGCAGGCGCGATTTCAGATAGGCGAGCCACGCCGCCATCACCAGATAATCCGCCGCCAGTTCGATCCGCAGCGCGCGCGCCTGTTCGACAAAGCCCAGATATTGTTCGGCCAGATGCAGCACCGAGATGCGCCGCAGATCGACCTTTTGCGTGCGCGACAGTGTCAGCAACAGATCCAGCGGCCCTTCATACCCCGCGACATCGACGATCAGCGCCTCGGCCTCGCGCCGGGCGGTCACGGTCTCGGGCCTGTCCCAGTCATCCTGCATGCGCTGCCCCTTCGGATGGCAGCTTAGGGCAGGCGCAAGCGCGATGTCCATCCTTGCGCGTCACTGCTGCTGCGGGCGCCGCTCCCATTCGCGCAGGCGGGCGACGTAGCGGGCAAGCGTGTCAATCTCGAGATTGATGCGGTCGCCCACGGCCACATCGCCCCAATTCGTCACCTCGCGCGTATGCGGGATCAGGTTGATGCCGAATTCCGTGCCCTCGACCTCATTCACGGTCAGCGATGTGCCGTTCAGTGCCACGGACCCTTTGGGCGCGATGAAGCCGGCAAGCGCCTCGGGCGCGCGGAAGCGCAGGCGCAGGCTGTCGCCTTCGGGGGTGGCGGCGACCACTTCGGCCACACCATCGACATGGCCCGACACGATATGCCCGCCCAACTCATCCCCGACCTTCAGCGCACGTTCCAGATTGACGCGCCGCCCCTCGACCCAGTCGCCCAGATTGGTCTTGTCCACCGTCTCGGCCGAGACCTGCACCTCATACCAGTCCGGCCCCAGCGCCACGACCGTCAGGCACACCCCGTCCGACGCGACAGAGGCCCCGATCTCGATGCTGCCCGTATCATAACCCGTGCCGATACGGACCCGCGTGTCGCCCGCCCGCGTGATGGCGCGGATCTCGCCGATATCGGTGATGATGCCTGTGAACATGCCGCCCCCTTGCGATGACCGCCCAAGGCTGTATCGCGCGCCCAATCGCTTGGCAAGCATGCCATAAAATCACCGCATTGCTTTACCATGATGCTGCGTGAAACAAGGCGCTGTGCTAATCGTATCCCCAGTGCAGCCCCCGAAAACGGCAGGCAAAAGACAAAGGCGCCCGGAATGCGCATATCAGGTGAGAACAGGCGGTTTCTGTTTCTGCAGGGACCGCATGGATGGTTTTTCAACCGGCTGGCACGGATGATGCGGGCCAGCGGCGCGCGGGTCTGGCGCGTGGGGTTCAATCAGGGCGATGCGCTGTTCTGGCGCGACAAGGCGCAGTACATCCCCTTCGATCAGCCACCAGATAGCTGGGGCGATTTCCTGCGCGACTGCCTGCAACGCCACGACATCACCGATATCGCGCTTTACGGCGATGTCCGCCCCATCCATGCCGAGGCCATCGCCATCGCGCGCGAGGCCGGGATCACCGTGCATATCTTTGAAGAAGGGTATCTGCGCCCCTACTGGATCACCTATGAACGCGACGGGTCCAATGGCCATTCCGCGCTGATGGATATTTCCGTGCCGCAGATGCGCCGCGCGCTGAAGAAATACGAGCTGGAACTGCCCGACCCGCCCGCGCATTGGGGCGACATGCGCCAGCACATCTTTTACGGTGCGATTTACCATTTCTGCGTCATGGCCCTGAACCGGCGCTACCGCCATTTCCGGCCGCATCGCGATCTGACCGTGGCACAGGAATTCAAGCTGTATCTGCGGCGGCTGTGGCTGATGCCGCTGCATTCGCTGCAACGGCGCGTGACCACATGGCGCGTGCGCAATGGCGGCTTTCCCTATCATCTGGTGCTGTTGCAGCTTGAACATGATTCCAGCTTTCGCGCGCATGGCCCCTTCGACAGCCAGACCGAGTTTCTGCAACTCGTGTTCGAGGGGTTCGCCCGTGGCGCCGCCCCCCACCACCATCTGGTGATCAAGGCCCACCCGCTGGAAGATGACCGCGCCCCCCTGCGCCAGACCATCGCCGAGTTGACCGAACGCCATCGCCTGCAAGGACGCGTGCATTACCTGCGCGGGGGAAAGCTGGCTGCGCTGCTGAACCACGCGCGCTCTGCCGTGACGGTCAATTCCACGGCAGCCCAACAGGTGCTGTGGCGGGGCATGCCGCTGAAAATCTTTGGCCGCGCGGTCTATGACAAACCCGAATTCGTGTCGAAACAGCCGATGGATGACTTTTTTGCACGCCCCAAACGCCCCGACGCCCGCGCCTATCGCGACTATCGGCATTTCCTGCTCGAAACCTCTCAGGTGCCCGGCGGCTACTATTCCTTGGGGGGGCGGCGCCAGTTGATGCGCCATCTGGTAGATATGATGCTCGCCCCACGCGATCCCTACACGGCCATGATGCAGGGTGACGCGGCACACAGGCAACAGTTACGCATGGTGCGCTAGCGGCTAACCCATTTCAAGGCTTGGCGAAATCGCCCCATGCCTGTATGCTGCCAAAAAAATACCCCGAGGCAATCCCGAGCAGGAGCCCGAGCAGTGTTGACGAATTTGATGACCCTGGGCCGCAGGACGGCCCTACTCTATGCGGCTGCGGCAATTGTCGCATCCTGTGCGATCCCCACCGACGGCCCGACCAGGAACCAGATTTTCGAAGGATCTGTTCTGCGGTCGGGTGATGCGCATATCGTGATGGTGAACAAACGCGTCAGCCATGCCGCGAACCGCCCAGAAGCGCTGGGGTTCAGCCATGCGCTGCGCTCGGGCGCGCTGCTGGGTGGCGATACCATCCGCCCCGGCGATTCCATCGCGATCAATGTCTATGAAAATGTGCCCGAGGGGCTGCTGGCCCCGGAGACAGCCAATAACGCAATCGTCGAGGAATTGCAGGTCGATGACGCGGGCTTCATCTTCGTGCCCTATGCAGGCCGCATACGGGCTGCGGGCCAGACCCCGGACGCGCTGCGCCGTATCCTGACCAGTTCGCTGGACGAACAGACACCGGATCCGCAGGTTGTCGTGTCGCGCGAACAGGGCGACGGCGCGACCGTGTCGGTCACAGGCGGGGTCACATCGCAGGGCGTCTATCCGGTCACCCGCGCCTCGAACCGGCTCAGTTCCATGATCGCGACGGCCGGCGGGATCGATGTGCCGCTGGAAACCGCGCAGGTTCTGGTGACACGCGGCAACCGGCAGGACAGCGCCTGGCTGCAGGATATCTATTCCAATCCCTCGCTCGATATCGCGATGCGCGGCGGCGACCGCGTGCTGATCCGCGAGGATGCGCGCGCCTTCAGCGTGCTGGGCGCCACCGGCTCGACCAGCCGCATGACATTCGAGGAGCGCGAGATCTCGACCATTGACGCGCTGGCCATGGTCGGCGGGCTGGACCCGCTGCGCGCCGATCCGACAGGCGTGTTCGTCTTTCGCGATGAACGCCCCGATGTCGCGACTGAAATCCTGGGCTTCGGCAAATTCGTGACCGATGTGCGTTTTGTCTATGTGCTGGACCTGACCGCGCCCACCGGCATGTTCAATGCCCGCGATTTCAAGGTGCGCGATGGTGACACGATCTTCGTGACCGAGGCCCCGGCCTCGCGTTGGTCGCGCCAGATCGCCGCGCTGACCGGGTCACTGACCGCCGCGACAGCGGTCGATTCCATCCTCACCAACGGCGACTGATCCGCCCCATGTCGGACCCCGGCCCGCTCCATGCCTTCTCGGGCGGGTTTCTGGGGCCGGGGCGGCAGGCGCGGCGCATCCGCCGCATCCTTGCGCTGGCGGGCAGCCCCGTGCGCGCAGGCTGGCCCCGCACCGATGGTCAGGTCATCGCCTGGGGCCACAGCCCCCGCGCGGCGCGGGCAGAATATGTCGCGCGGAAAAGCAGTGCCGCGCTTCTCCGCGCCGAGGATGCCTTCCTCCGCTCGCTCTTTCCCGGCCGCGCGGGTGAGCCTACGCTGGGCCTGCTGCTGGATCGCACGGGCATCCATTTCGACCCCGCCCGACCCTCGGATCTGGAAACCCTGCTGGCCACGCATCCGCTGGATGATCATGCCCTGCTGGAACGCGCGCGGCTGGGCATGGCCCGGATGAAACACGCAGGCCTGACGAAATACAGCGCTCATGATCCCGATTGCACCCCGCCCCCGCCCGGCTATGTGCTCATCGTCGATCAGGTGAAGGGCGACGCTTCGCTCACCCATGGCGGGCTCGACGGGCCATTGCCGCCGCATCTCTTCCGCGAAATGCTGGTGCAGGCACAGCTTGACTGGCCGGGCGCGCGCATCGTCATCCGCACTCACCCCGAAACACGGGGCGGCCACCGGCAAGGCCATTTCACGGCGCAGGATGCCGATGCCCCCCATATCACGCTCTGCGATACCCCCGTCTCACCCTGGGACCTGCTCGAGGGCGCGCTGGCCGTCTACACCGTCTCGTCCCAGCTGGGGTTCGAAGCGATCCTCGCGGGCCACAAACCCCGCGTCTTTGGCCTGCCCTTCTATGCGGGCTGGGACCTGACGCAGGACAGTATTCCCCACCCCCGCCGGGGCCGCCGACTGACCCGCGCGCAACTCTTCGCCGCCGCGATGCTGCTCTACCCGCTCTGGTATGATCCCTGCCGCGACCGCCTCTGCCGGTTCGAGGACGCCCTCGATCACCTCGAGGCCCGGACCCGCGCCTGGCGCGCGGATCGCCACGGCTATAACGCGCTTGACATGCGGCTGTGGAAACGCCCGCATCTGCAGGCGTTTTTCGGACACTGGCAGCGCCTGCGCTTTTCCCAAACCCCCGATCCCGACCGCCCCAACCTGATCTGGGGCGCGGCCCCCGCCCCGCAGACAGGGCGCAGCATCAGGATCGAGGATGGCTTCCTGCGCTCGCGCGGGCTGGGCGCGGAACTCACGCCGCCCCTCTCGTTGGTCGCCGATGACACGGGCCTCTATTACGACCCCGTGCATCCCTCGCGGCTGGAGGCGCTTATCGCCGCCCCACCCCCACCCGGCGCAAGCGCCCGCGCCGAGGCGCTGGCCACGCGGATCATTGAGGCTGGCCTGAGCAAATACAACCTTGCAGGCCCACCGCCCGAGCTGCCACCCGGCCACCGTATTCTCGTGCCCGGCCAGGTCGAGGATGACGCCTCGATCCGCCTGGGCGCAGGCGAAATCCGCACCAATCTCGCCCTCTTGCAGGAAACCCGGCGCCAGAACCCCGATGCCGTGATCCTCTACAAACCCCACCCCGATGTCGAGGCCGGGCTGCGCCCCGGTGCCATCCCCCCCGATCTCGCCCGCGCCCATGCCGATCA
>PWWF01000319.1 GCA_003561595.1 Paracoccaceae bacterium
CCCAGCCCTTTGGCTCGGCGCTTGCCGGTAATCAGCGGCATCCAGTAGGTCGCCGCCGCCATCATCGGAAAGACGAAGCCGCCGATCAGCACATAATGCAGATGCGCCGTGACAAAGGCCGTGTCATGCGCCTGCCAGTTGAAGGGCACGATGGCCAGCATCACCCCCGTCAGCCCGCCCATCACGAAGGTCAGGAAAAAGCCGAGGATGTGATACATCGGCAGGACAAGTTGGGGCCGCCCCTTCCACATCGTCCCGATCCAGGCAAAGACCTGCACCGCCGTCGGCACCGCCACCAGAACGCTGGCCGCCGAGAAGAAGGCCAGCGCCATATGCGGAATGCCCACTGTGAACATGTGATGCACCCACAGCCCGAAGGACAGGAACACCAGCGCCAGGATCGCAGCAACAATCGCGCCATAGCCCACGATCGTCGTGCGGCACAGAACCGGGATCATCATGGACATCACGCCTGCGGCGGGCAGAAAGATGATATAGACCTCTGGGTGGCCGAACAGCCAGAACAGATGCTGCCATAACAGCGGGTCACCCCCGCGCGCCGGGTCGAAAAAGGGCCAGTCAAAGGCGCGCTCGATCTCCAGCAGCACGGAACCGGCGATCAGCGGCGGGAACCCCACCAGCATCATGACGCTGGTGCCCAGCATGTACCACGCGAAAAGCGGCATCTGCATCAGCCGCATTCCCGGCGCGCGCTGGCGCAGGATCGTCACGGTAATCTCGACCGCTGCGGCGATGGCCGAAATCTCGACAAAGGTCACGCCCAGCAGCCAGACATCGGCATTGATGCCGGGGCTGTGCGCCGCGCTGGAGAGCGGGGTGTACATGAACCAGCCATCGCGCGGGGCCACACCGAACAGCATGGCCGTCAGCATGATCAGCCCGCCGAACAGATAGCACCAGTAGCCCAGCGCCGTCAGACGCGGAAAAGCCATGTCGCGCGTGCCCAGCATCTTGGGCAACAGCCAGATCGCCAGCCCCTCCAGCATGGGGATGGCGAACAGGAACATCATGATGCTGCCATGCATCGTGAAGATCTGGTTGTAGATCTCGGTATCCAGAAACGCCCCGTCCGGCGTGGCAAGCTGGGCGCGGATCAGCATGGCCAGCGTGCCGCCAATCGCAAAGAACACCAGCGCCGTGGCCATGAAACGCAGCCCCAGCGTGGTGTGACTGACCGCCGTGATCTGCCCCCACAGCCCGCGATCATTGGCCCAGACGCGCGACAGGTCACGATGCAGCTGCAGCGCGCGCTGCGACGGGTTCGCGGCTATCGCGGTGGTGTCGGTCGCGGGCGCATCGGCCTCTGGCGTGGTCCAGGTGGCATCACTCATCGGTGCTGTCCTCGCTCAGGTCGGGGGGCCAGTCGGCATGGGCCTGCACATCGAACCGCATCCGCGCATGACCGCTGCCGCAGAACTCGGCGCATAGCCCGGCATAAGTTCCGGGGCTGTCGGCCTCTATGCGGATGCGGTTGGTACGCCCGGGGATCGCATCCATCTTGCCCGCCAGTTGCGGCACCCAGAAGGAATGGATCACATCCTCAGATGTCACCAGCACATCGACCGGGGTTTCCGCCGGGATATGCAGCAGATCGTCGGTTTCCACCCGGTTGCCCGCTGCATCCTCATGCGTGAATTGCCAGCCCCATTGCACGGCATGCGCCTCGACCACCACGGCATCATCATCGCGCGGCAGGATACGCTCACCGACCCACAGCCCCGCAGCCAGCGTCGCACTCAATATGACAAGCGAGAACCACAGCCCCAGCCGATGGGTCCAGACGCGGCCATCCACCTCGCGCGGGCGACCAAAGGCCATGGCCAGAAGCACCAGCACCAGCAATGTCAGCACCGCCGCGCCGCCCAGCATGACCCACCACAACCACGCAATCTGCCCGGCAATCGACCCCGAGGGCTGCAATGTGGAAAGCGGGCCATCGCAGGCTGCCAGCAGCAGCAGCGCGGAGAGGAGGAGGCGTTTCATAGCGGGTCCAGAATTGCGGGCAACTCGCTGCCGCGCGGCTGTTGAATGGCGGCGGGCAGCGCGGCAAGCACGGGGTCCAGATCCGGCTTGGCCAGCACCAGCCACAACACCAGACCAATCAGCGGCAGCACCAGTACCAGTGTCAGGCCCACAGGCGGCAGGCGGAACCGGCCCCGCCCTTCGCCCACCAGCACGATGACATGACCCAGCCAGGCATGCACCAGCACCAGCCCGGACACGGCGACCAGCTTTGCAACCATCCAGATTTCCAGCACCGCCTGCGCAAAGATCAGGATCGTGCCCGCCGCGATGGCCACGACCGAGGAGGGCGTGATTACCCGCGTATAGGAATAATGCGTCAGCCAGCGAAATTCGTCGAACCCCGCCTGCGTGCGCATCTCGGCGCGGCGGCCATAGGCCTCCATCAATACGGGCAGCAGCACCAGCCCCGCCATCCAGATACTGAAACTGGCGATATGCAGCGCCTTCAGCAATGCGATCATGCATGCGCCCCTGACATCAGCACCCGCCACGCCATGATCGCGGCCAGCGCGGCAATCGGCACCATGCCCGGCACCCACATCACCAGCCCGGCAAGCTGCTGATCCTGCAGCGCGGTCAGGCCAAAGCGCTCGGCCAGGGCCAGATGCTCCAGATAGAACGGGCGGCCCGCGAATGTCAGCAGCGCACCCAACAGACCCATCTGCCCTACCAGCGGAATCAGCCAGATCACGGCACTGGTGGCCCGCCCGTGCAGCACGACCGACCAGAACACCCAGGACGGCAGCAGAAGCGCAAGCTGCATCGCCCAGTAGATCGTCGCACTGTCCCAGGCCGCGCTATAGACCACCGGCACATGCCACAGCCACAGCGCCGCCGACAGCCCCGCAAAGCCCAGACTGGCAGGCAGGCGCCGCAGCGGAATGGCCAGCGCCAGCGCGGGCGCCAGCGCCGAGATGATGACAAGATGATGCAGGCTGCGCGCCGCAAAAAGCGCAACTGTCATCGCGCAAAGCGGGGACAGGAAGGCAATGACGGCAGAGGCAGAGGCAACAGCAAACGCCCCTTGCCGCGCACGTTCCGCCGCGCGAAGATACCATGCACCAGCGCCCATCAGCACGCCCAGCGCAAGGATCAGCCACGGATCCCCGTTCCACGCCCACAGCACATCGGCCGGGGTTGGCGCTGGCCCGCAATAGGGCTGAACAAGCGACCTGTCCTCAATCATCGCCCCTTAACGCCAAACGCCCGAGAACGGTTCCCGGAAATCTCGCGACAGATTCAGATGCAAGCCATCTGACTGCAGGGTGTCATGGCATCAGGCCGGTCAACTCGCTCTCGGTGTCTCAGCGCCGCCTCTCGGCAAGCTGGACAATCCAACCGGTGGGGCCCTGGCGGGCTGGGGCACCTATGGCAGTTCATGCGCCGCGACCTTGCGCAGCAACGCGATGAACCCCGCGACCTGATGCTCCGCCGTCTGCTGCCCCTTCTCTGCCGTGGCGCGCGCCGCATTGCCGACCGTGCCATCCGGGTTCAGATCGCTCGAGATCCAGCCATAAGACACCGGGCCGATGGGCGAGATACTCCCCGTCTCGGCGCTGGAGCGGAAATCCTGCGTGGCATCCATATCGACCAGCTCTGGATGAAAGGCGAGCATCAGAGATGTCTCGATATCGCCGCCATGAATGCCGTAAGCCAGTTCATCCGGCGGATACATCCCCTCGGGCTGGCCGAAACTGCCCCATTGGCACTTCACCGCCAGCATCCCCGCCTGCACGCGCAATTCCCGCGACAGAATGGAAATCAGGTCCAGATTGCCGCCATGGCTGTTGACGATGACGATCTTGCGCACGCCCGCGCGCGCGACCGACAGGCCGATATCGACCCAGACGCGCAGCGCATTCTCGGCGCTCAGCGTCAGGGTGCCGGGGGCGTGCAGATGCTCGTTCGATTTGCCCACCGCCTGCACGGGCAGGATGCGGATATCCAGATCCTCGGGGCAGCGCGCGCGCAGCCGGTCCAGCATCCCCTCATTGATCATCATGTCCACGCCGACGGGCAGATGCGGGCCATGCTGCTCGATCGCCGCTGTGGGCAGGATCGCGATGGTGCGCATCGGGTCGATCTGCGCAAACTCGGTCGTGCGGTACTCCGCCCAGTTCAGCCGTCTCATCTCGCCCTCATGTGCTGTAGGTCGCGCTTAATCGCGCGTGCAGGTACTCGGCGCCCGTGGTCGCGGGGTATTTCGCGTCACCCGTGCCGGGCAGGGCCGCGACATGCGCATCCGGGTTCGGATCCAGAAAGAAGGCGACCGACTGGCGCGCGCGCGGCGGTGGCAACACGCGATGGGGGGTCGAGACATAGATGTCATTCGTCCAGCGCATCAGGCAATCGCCGATATTGACGATAAAAGCGCCGGGCACATGCGGCACATCCTGCCAGTCACCCCCGCGCGGGCGCACCTGCAAGCCCGGCGCGCCATCGGTCAACAGCAGCGTCAGCGCCCCGTAATCGGTATGCGCACCCGCCCCGATCTCGCCCGCTTCCCCGCTCGCTGCCGGGTAGGAAAGCAGCCGCAGCGTGGCCATCGGCGCATCGAAAGACGGGGCGAAATGGTCGGGTGGCAGCCCCAGATCGCGCGCCACAGGCTGCAACAGATCAACCCCCAGACCCCAGACCGCGTTGAAATACTCCAGCATTACCGCGCGAAACCCCGGCAATTCAGGCCACAGGTTCACGCCGCGAAACGGCTCGCCCGCCAGCACGCGCGGGTCATCACCGGGCAGGTCCAGCCCGATATTGAACGCCTCTTTCCGATCAGTCTGCCCGGATGTGTCATCCAGCGATTCCGATCCCAGATAGGCCCAGCCCCGGTTATGCGGGTTGGTCGCAATCGAGAGCGGGCGCTTTTCGGCCTCTCCCAGCGCAAAGAAGCGCGCCGCCTGATCGAAGACCTGCGCGATCATCGCATCCGGTACGCCATGGTTTTTCAGCAGGAAAAACCCCGTCTCGCGGCAGGCGCGGCCCAGATCGCGGGCAAACCCGTCCGGGTCGGTGCCCTGCTGCGCCCAGTCCAGTGTGGGGATCGTCATGCCGTGGCCTCCGTCGTTCTGGCGCGTCGCCCGATCAGCCGGTCCATCGCGCGGCCCACGCGGTCCAGATGCGCGGCGCGGCTGTCGGGCGTCGAACTGTCCATCAGATAATGCGCAGCAAAAGCTGTTCTGCAACCCTTGGCGCAGATCAACCGCACCCCGCGCAACAGCGTGCGCTTGCCCGGCGCGCCCACGAAGAATGTCAGCCAGCGGCTGGCCCCGCAGGTGGTGAAGACGCCCATGCGCGTAATCCGCCCCAGCCCCGGACGAATGGTCTTGTTCACACCATCGGGCATCAGAAAGGCGATATCGGGCAAAAGCACCCGGTCCAGCCACCCTTTCAGCATGGCGGGCAGACCATACCACCATGTCGGATAGACAAAGATCAGCGTGTCGCACCATTCCAGATCGCTGACCGCCTCGGACACAGGCGCGCGATTGGCCGGGCTGTCCAGATAGCCGCGCCATTCGCTCTGGCTGAGGCAGGGCTGAAACCCCTGCGCATAGAGATCGTGCAACCGGATCTCCGCCCCGGCGGCCTGCAAATGCTCCAGCACGCGGTCGCGCACGGCAGCGCTGAAACTGGCCGGATCAGGGTGGCAATAGACAACAAGCGCCCGCATTACAGTGCCCCCATCTCGCGGCCCACGCGGTCAAGAAACGCCGCGCGGGTCGTCTGGCTGGCGCGGTTCATGTCATAAAGCGCAAGGTAACGCAGCTTTTCAGGCCGCGTCACATGCCACAGCGCGCGCTTGACCACATGGCGCGGCGGATCGCCCGAAAGCACCGCGCGCAGCCGCGTGCCGCCATAGGTGGTGACAGCTGCCAGCTTGCGGATATGCGTCAGGTTGGGGCGCACGCGCCCGCCCTCCAGCCGAAAGGACACGCCGGGCAGAAACACCCGGTCGAAAAACCCCTTCAGGATCGCGGGGTAGCCGAAATTCCACACCGGAAACACCAGCACCAGCGCCTGCGCGGCCTGCAGCCGCTCGACATAGGTGTGCACCGGGGTCTGGTTGTGGTCCAGGTCATGATAGCCGCGCCGCTCGGCCTCGGTCAGCACGGGCGAGAAGCCTTCGGCGTTCAGGTCGCAATCATCCACCTCCCATCCGCGCGCGGACAGTGCCTCGACCACACGGGTATGCAGCGCGGCGGAAAAACTCTCGGCGCAGGGATGGGCAAAGAGGACGAG
>PWWF01000409.1 GCA_003561595.1 Paracoccaceae bacterium
GACCCGTTCGCCCGACCGATTTCCTACCTGCGCGTCTCCGTCACCGACCGCTGCGATTTCCGCTGCACCTATTGCATGGCGGAAAACATGAGCTTTCTGCCCAAGGCCGAATTGCTGACGCTGGAAGAGCTGGATCGCATGTGTTCGACATTCATCCGGCTGGGCGTGGAAAAGCTGCGCATCACCGGGGGCGAGCCTTTGGTGCGGCGCGAGATCATGACCTTTTTCCGGGCCATGGGGCGGCATCTGGACAGCGGCGCGCTGAAGGAGCTGACGCTGACGACCAATGGCAGCCAGCTACGGCGATTCGCGCGCGATCTGGCGGATTGCGGGGTGCGGCGGGTCAATGTCTCGCTTGATACGCTGGATGAGGCGAAATTCGCGCGCATCACGCGCTGGGGGCGGCTGGCGCAGGTGCTCGACGGGATTGCGGCCGCGCAAGAGGCCGGGCTGCGCGTCAAGATCAATACGGTCGCGCTCAAGGGCGAGACCGAGGCCGAGCTGTTCGATCTGGTGGACTGGTGCGCACAAGGCGACATGGACCTGACCTTTATCGAGGTCATGCCCATGGGCGATATCGGCGGCGAGGACCGGCTGGACCAGTATTGGCCGCTATCCGACCTGCGCGCCCAGCTGGCAGAGCGCTATACCCTGACCGATCTGGCCGAGCGCACGGGCGGGCCCGCGCGCTATGTCCGGCTGGAAGAGACGGGCCAGAAGATCGGCTTCATCACGCCGCTGACGCATAATTTCTGCGAAAGCTGCAACCGCGTGCGGCTGACCTGCACGGGCGAGTTGTATATGTGCCTCGGGCAGGAGGATATGGCCGATCTGCGCGCGCCCTTGCGCGCCTCAGGCGATGATGCCGCGCTCGAAGCAGCCATCCGCGCGGCCATCGCGCGCAAGCCCAAAGGCCATGATTTCGACTATTCCCGCCAGAAAGTCGCGGGCCAGACCCTTCGGCACATGAGCCATACGGGGGGTTGATTCGCGCTCATGCGTCCTGCCGCAGCCGCGCGCGGTTGGCGGCCAGCCAATAGGTGCTCAGCAGCAGCGGGCCGTTCTGCACCTCGCCCGCCTCGACCAGCGCCATAAGGCGGTCAAAGGGCAGGATATGGCTGCGGATATCCTCTGCCTCGCCATCCAGCCCGGCAACGCCCTCGGCCCCGTCGGGCAGATCACACAGCACGACATACTGATACAGGAACTCCGTCACCGCGCCGGGAGAGGGGTAGCAATTGCCGATGGGCAGCAGCGCCTCGGGGGCAAGGGTCAGGCGCGCTTCTTCCTGCGCCTCGCGCAGTGCGGCCTCGGGCGGGGTTTCGCCCGGATCGACGCGCCCGGCAATCGGCTCCAGCGACCAGGCGTTCTGCGCGCCGCGTATCCAAGGGCCATAGCGGAACTGTTCCACCAGCATGACCGCATCGCGCGCCGGGTCATAGGGCAGCACAGTGACGGCATCGCTCATGACAAAGGCCGCGCGCTTGACCTCATTGCTCCAACCGCCATCGAACTGGCGGAATTGCAGGTCATCTTCGGCCACGGCGAAATACCAAGCATAGGGGCGGGTTTCGCGCAGCGGGCGGATATCCCCCCGGCCCCATGCGCCGCGCAGGCTGGCTGGCTGCGGCTCCGCTTCGGCCCGCAGGCGCGAGGCCGCATGCGCCAGCGCCATCGGGTAGCGCGCCTGCAACGGCTCAGGCGGATGGGTGCGCGCCAGCGTCTGCATCTCATCCCAGGCAAGCCGCTCGACCGCAGAATGGCGCGCCTGCCAGTCGGCAAAGGCCCATGGCCCGGTGCCGTCGCCCGAGGGCGCATAGGCGCGCGCGGAAATCTCGCCCTTGGCCGTGGTGACAGTCAGCAACAGGTCCCGCATGGCGCGCAGGCCCAGATAGCGGTCCAGCCGCGCCAGCGCGGGCGCGGCCAGTTGGACGAGCCCCCCCGCAACATGGGTGCCGGACGCGGGGCGCAGCCCCGCGCCCCCGGCCAGCGTGGCGGGCGCGCAAAGCGCATGGCCGGGCAATTCCGCAGGCTGCACAGGCAGATCGCCCCCCAGCACAGCCGCGCGCAACGCGTCGTCCATCAGACGCCCGAACAGAAAGACAGCTGTGGTCATTGCCCGAGCCTGCGCCTCTCGCTCAGCCAGAACACCAGCGACACCACCAGTGTGATCGCGACCGACAGCCCCAGCAGCAGCAACAGGAAACCCGGCGCGTTCATGCGGGTCAGATGCGCGATCGTGACATCGAAGAACCCCTCGAACGCCTCATTCAGCGAGCGGTAGCGCAGGTTATAGCCCATGGTGAAGGCATTGTAGAACCCCAGCAGAATGAAGGAGAGGATCAGCGTCAGGATAAAGCCCTGAATGACCAGCGTGAAATTCTTGAACAGCCCCGCCCCCAGCCTGCGGCCGACAAAGCCCCATCCGACAGAGGCTGACACGAGCGCCAGAAACACGATCCCGTTGGCCGAGCGGGGCGGTTCGTCATAAAGCGTGTAATACTCAAATCCGGCATAAAGCGCGGCGAGCCCGAAACAGACCAGTGCCGCAAGACGGGTAAAGGTGGGCATGCCTGCCTCTTTCGTGACTGCCTGTCGGGCAGCATAGGCAGCAGGCAGGGCCAAGGCAACAAACCTGTCACCCGACAGGGCGACGCAGCACAAGCTGTGTGACATCGCACACACCGCTGTGGAAGGCGCCCGCGCAGGATGTCAGGTAATATTCCCACATCCGCTTGAACCGCGCGTCATAGCCCATGGCGGCAATCTCGGGCCAATGCTGCTGAAACAGCGCATTCCAGCGGCGCAGGGTCTGGCTGTAGCTTTCGCCGAAATCATGGGTGGTGCGGTATTCCAGCCCCTGCGCCTCGGCCGCTTGCCGCACAGGGGTCGGCGCGCCCAGCATGCCGCCTGGAAAGATGTATTTCTGGATGAAATCGACATAGCTGCGATAGGTCGGAAAGCGCGCATCAGGCACCATGATGATCTGGATGACCGCCTGCGCGCCGGGGCGAAGCCGCTCGCGCACGGCCTGAAAATAGCGCGGCCAATAGGCCTCGCCCACGGCCTCGAACATCTCGATCGAGGCGATGCCGTCGAACTGGCCTTGCGTGTCGCGGTAATCCTGCATCCGGATCTCGACCCTGTCGGACAGGCCCGCGCGCGCCAGACGCTCCACCGCGTAATCATGCTGGGCCTGGCTGATCGTCAGCCCCGTGACCTGCAATCCGCGCTGGCCTGCCGCATATTCGGCAAAGCCGCCCCAGCCGCAGCCGATCTCCAGCACATGATCGCCGGGCTGCACGCCCATCCGGTCCACCATGGCGGCATATTTCGCTTCCTGCGCGGCTTCCAGGCTTTCCTGCCCGGTGGTGAACAGGCCCGAGGAATAGGTCATGCTGTCATCCAGCCACAGGCTGTAGAACTCATTGCCCAGATCGTAATGATAAGAAATATTCTTGCGCGCCTGCCCCTTGGAATTGCCGCGCAGCCAGTGGCGCAGCCGTTCGACAATCCGCACCAGCTTTGACGCGATCACATCGTCATAAAGCGCGGGGTTATCGTCATTGACCAGATCCATGAAGGCCTGCAGGTCAGGGCTGCTCCAGCCGCCCTCCATATAGCTTTCGGCAATGCCGATATCGCCCTCGCGCAGGACGCGGGCAAAGACATCATCATCATGGATGGCGATTTCGGCCACATGACCGGGCGCCTGCCCCTCGACGCGAAAACACCGCCCGTCGGGCAGACGGATATCCAGCCGCCCCTTGTTGATCTTTCCGGCCATGGCAAAGACCTGCCGGAAATACCGCGGCAATGCGCCCTGCCCGTCCAGTGTCATGATCGCGCCCTCCATGACGCCAGAGCCTACATCAAGATCACGCATTCTTCACCTGTCCTTGTTCACGCGGTTTGCCGCGTTTGATATGCGTCCAGCGCCCGGTCGCGCCCCTCTTTCAGGGGCACCACCGGATCGGGATATGCCATGCCCGCGCGCAGCCCCCAGGATCGGGGGCAGGCATCGAAAAAGGCGCGCGCCGTATCGGGCGGGTCGCGCGAGATCTCGGCCAGCCAACGGCGACGATAGCTGCCATCGGCGTCGAATTTCTCCGCCTGCGTATCGGGGTTGAAGATGCGGAAATAGGGTGAGGCATCCGGCCCCGACCCCGCCACCCATTGCCAACCCATCGCATTCGCCGCCGGGTCCCAATCCACCAGCGTGTCGGCAAACCAGTCCTGCCCCACGCGCCAATGCGTCAGCATATGCTTGGTCAGGTAGCTGCCCACCAGCATCCGCGCACGATTATGCATCCGGCCCGTCACATACAGCTCGCGCATCGCGGCATCGACGATCTCGATGCCGGTGCGCCCCTGTTTCCAGCGCAGCGTATCCCGATCCTCATCCTGCCAGGGAAACCGCTCCCAACTTGCGCGCCAGCTTTGCTGCGTGATATGCGGGGTGTGATAGATCAGGTGATAGGCGAATTCGCGCCAGACCACTTCCTTCAGGAATGTCTCGGCCCCCGGCTTGCCCTCTTCCATGGCGCGTCGGGCGGAATGCCACAGCGCAAGCGGGCTGATCTCGCCATAGGTCAGGTTTTCCGACAGGCCGGAACAGCCATCCCGCCCCATCTGATCGCGCGCCTGCGCATATTCCGCGATCCGGTCGCGCGCAAACAGCGCCAAACGGTCCTGCGCGGCACGTTCGCCCACGCAAAGATGCGCCTGCACCACGCCCGCGCCGCGATCCATCGCGCGGCCAAGCTGCCAGTCCTCCAGCCGGTCGCTTTCGGGCCAGCTGTCGGGCGCGGGCAGGCGCGCGGGCGAACTGGACCGGGCGGGCACATCGCGCCCGCGCACAGCCTTCCAGAAGGGGGTATAGACCTGATAGAACTTGCCCGTGCCCGTCTCGACCTGCCAGGGCTCGAAGATCAGATGGCCGCGAAAGCTGCGCGCCTCCAGCCCCTGATCGCGCAGCGCGGATTTGACACCCGTATCGCGCGCCACCTGATCGGGGTCATACTGGCGCGACCACCACACGGCCCCCGCACCCGTTTCGCGCATAAGGTCCTGCAACACGTCCAGTGCCTTGCCGCGCCGCAGGATCAGACGCGAGCCGATCCCTTCCAGCGCCTTGCCGAACTGCGCCACGCCCAGCCCCAGCCGCCATGTGGGGGCGGCACCAAGGTGCTCCACAACCTCATCGCAGATAAAGACCGGGATCACCGGCCGAGGCGAACGCGCCGCCGCATCGAGTGCCGGATGATCGGACAGCCGCAGATCGCGGCGAAACCACAGAAGAATCGGAGTCGTGTCACTCACCGGGGCTGCCCTGTCACATTGTTACAGCAGGTGATCTAGCGCATCGCACAGGTGGTCAAGCTCCGCCTCTGACGTATAATGCACGAAAGACAGGCGCAGCACCCCATGTTCGGGCGCTATGCCCATCGCCCCCAGCGCGCGATTGGCATAGAAACTGCCACCGCCTGCCATGATCCCACGTTCCGCCAGCGCCTGCGCCATTGCCAGCCCCGGCTGCCGATGCCCGATCGCGACCGTAGGCGCGCGGCCCTCGGCCCGGTCGGGGCCCAGCAGGCGAATGCCGTTACGCCCGCGCAGATGATCCAGCAGGCGGGTCAGCAGTTTCGTTTCCTGCGCGCGCATCAGGTCATGGACGGCGCGGGCGCGTGTTACGGGACCCGCCTGCTCGCCCACATGATGCGCATAAAAGGCGTCGATATAGTCCGCCATGCCCGCACAGGCCGCGATCTGCGCATGGTCCGGGCCCGCAGGGGTGAAGCGTTTATAGAGCGTGCCGGCATTGAAATAATGCGCCTGATTGGGCAGCACATCGCCAAGGCCACGGCGCACCACCATCAGCCCCTGATGCGGGCCATAGGTCTTGTAGGCCGAAAACAGGTAGATATCCGCCCCCAGCGCCCCCACATCGGGCAACCCATGCGGCGCATAGGACACCCCGTCCACGCAGGACCAGATGCCCGCCTCGCGCAGCCGCGCGCAGATATCGGCCACGGGGTTCACCTCGCCCACCACGTTGGAGCAATGCGGAAAGCAGACCAGGCGCACCTTGTCATCGATCAGATCCCACAGCGCCGCCGGGTCCAGATGCCCGCTCTCCGGGTCGATCCGCCATTCGCGCAGGATGATCCCGCGCGCCTCCAGCCGCCGCCAGGGCCCGGAATTGGCCTCATGGTCCTGATCGGTGACGATGATGGCATCGCCCGCGCCCAGCATCTCGCCAAAGGCCTGCGC
>PWWF01000429.1 GCA_003561595.1 Paracoccaceae bacterium
CCGACCGGCAGCGACATGACCAACAGGCGCACGGGGCTGAAGGGGAAATCCATCACCTCGCCCAGCCGGTGGGCAAAACCGAAGATCGGGCCATCACTGCCGGGCGTCAGCAGCAGATCGCGCTGCAAGAGCGCGACACTGATCACGACCATCGCGAGGAACGCAAGCCGGATGCGGTTATAGGGTTTGGCATCGCGGAATTCGACCAGACCGGGATAGGCGGCAGAGTATTCGGCAAAAACCACAATCGCGGCCAAGAGCGACAGCAGGGTGATCCCCTGCGCAACCTCATGCGAGATGTCGGGCAGCAACAGCGCCGGGGTCAGGACAAGCAGGCCCACCAATACCCCACGCAAAATGTTCTGCGCCATAAGCGACATGGTTCCGCTACTGCCTCGTATCGCTCTGCTGCGCATCGGCGCGGATGCCCGCAGAATTCTTGTGTCATGCGGCCGCACGGCCAGCACCTGCCTCATTCTTGACACAATCTTGCCCATTCGTCGCCATCCTCGCAAGGGTCATGGACAGGTTCGGCCAATGGCAGGGCAATTTCGAGAAGAAACTGTCGCGAGTTTGCATCAAATTGATGGAAAAAATGCGGCAGCCCCGCAGGATGCCGCATCAGAGATCGGTGTATTCCTGCCTCAGATCCAGGGACGGGCCTGCGCGGCGGCATTCTCGAAAGCATCAATTGCAGATACTTTCTCGAGCGTGAGCCCCACATCATCCAGTCCGTTCAGCAGGCAATGCTTGGTGAACGGGTCGATCTGGAAGGCAAAGACCTGCCCGTCCGCGCTGGTGACCGTCTGCGATTCGAGATCGATGGCGATGCGCGCATTCTCGCCCTTGCGAGCATCTTCCATCAGCACATCGACCTGATCCTGCGGCAGCACGATGGGCAGCATCCCGTTCTTGAAGCAATTGTTGTAGAAGATATCCGCATAGCTGGGCGCGATGATCGCCCTTATTCCGAAATCGGCCAGCGCCCAGGGCGCATGTTCGCGTGACGATCCGCAGCCGAAATTCTCACCGGTCACGAGGATCTGCGCCTGACGATAGGCGGGCTGGTTCAGCACGAAATCCGGGATCTCGTTGCCCTGATCGTCATAGCGCATCTCGTCAAACAGGTTCTTGACCAGCCCGGTACGCTGGACGGTTTTCAGGAACTGCTTGGGGATGATCATGTCAGTGTCGATATTCACAAGCGGCATGGGGGCGGCGACCCCGGTCAGATTGGTGAATTTTTCCATATGTCTCTCCTCTCCGAGAGCGCCGGGGCGTTGCCCCGGACCCCAGAGTATTTTGGCAAGATGAAATCAGGCGGGCTGCGGGGCCAGCTCTCGGATATCTGTCAGCCGCCCCGTGATGGCGGCGGCGGCCGCCATGGCAGGCGACATCAGATGCGTGCGACCACCGCGACCCTGCCGCCCTTCGAAATTGCGGTTCGAGGTGGCGGCGCAACGCTCGCCCGGGGCAAGCTGGTCGGGGTTCATCGCCAGGCACATCGAACAGCCCGCAAGGCGCCATTCAAAGCCCGCATCGATGAAGATCTGCGCCAACCCCTCTTCTTCCGCCTGCGCGCGCACCAGCCCCGAGCCGGGAACGACCATCGCGCGTTTTACAGCGATCTTGCGGCCCTTGAGGATCTCGGCGGCGGCGCGCAGATCCTCGATCCGGCCATTGGTGCACGACCCGATGAAGACGGTGTCGATCTCGATATCGGTCAGGCGCGTGCCGGGTTGCAGGCCCATATAGTCCAGCGCACGGCGCGCGGCGCCGACCTTGCCGCCCGAGAAGCTTTCGGGATCGGGAACATGGCCTGTGATGGGCAGCACATCCTCGGGGCTGGTGCCCCAGGTCACGACGGGCGCGATCTCTTCGGCCTTGAGTGTCACGACCTTGTCCCAATGCGCGCCTTCGTCCGATTTCAGCGTGGTCCACCATGCGAGCGCAGCATCCCATTGCGCGCCCTTCGGCGCATGGGGGCGGCCCTTGACATAGTCGAATGTCTTCTGGTCGGGGGCGATCAGGCCCGCGCGCGCGCCGCCCTCGATCGCCATGTTGCATACGGTCATGCGCCCTTCCATCGACAACTC
This sequence comes from Paracoccaceae bacterium, assembly GCA_003561595.1. Taxonomy (GTDB): domain Bacteria; phylum Pseudomonadota; class Alphaproteobacteria; order Rhodobacterales; family Rhodobacteraceae; genus Roseinatronobacter. The sequence continues at coordinate 2,097 of PWWF01000429.1, forward strand.
CTCGATGGCCTGGCCGCAATATTCGATCACATGGCCCGTGCCGCCCGCGGTGCCGGTCGCGCCGATCACCGAGAGCGTGATATCCTTGGCCGTGACGCCGGGTGGCAGCGAGCCCGTGATCTCGACCTTCATGTTCTTCGATTTCTTCTGGATCAGCGTCTGAGTGGCCAGCACATGCTCGACCTCTGACGTGCCGATCCCGTGCGCGAGCGCGCCGAACGCGCCATGGGTCGCGGTGTGGCTGTCGCCGCAGACGACCGTCATGCCCGGCAGGGTCCAGCCCTGTTCGGGGCCGACGATATGGACGATGCCCTGCCGCACATCATGGACGGGGTAGTAATTGACGCCGAATTCCTGCGCATTGCGGTCCAGCGTTTCGACCTGGATGCGGGATTCGGGGTTTTCGATCCCGTTCTCGCGGTCCGGTGTGGTCGGCACATTGTGATCGGGCACGGCAATGGTCTTGTCCGGCGCGCGGACCGTGCGACCAGCAAGGCGCAGCCCCTCGAACGCCTGGGGGCTGGTCACTTCATGGACCAGATGGCGGTCGATATAGAGCAGGCAGGTGCCGTCGCTGTCCTCATGGACGACATGGGCGTCCCAGATCTTGTCATAGAGTGTCTTGGGCATGGGGTTTCCCCTGGCTGAAGAAGGATCGGAAAATCGAGTGGCGGGGGCGATCTTGTTCGCCCTTCGCAGGCGCGCTCAGCGCAGTCGCGCCAGGACAGACCGGGCCTCGCGCTGGAAGCGCTGGGGCAGGCGGGCATGATCGCTCATGTCGAAATACCGTGTCATATGTGGGGTAATACGGGCGAATCGCCCGCAACGCAACGGCGGAACAGGTGTGACCGGTTTGCGCAGAATTTCACCGACCGGTGCAATTCCGCATCCGCCAAGATTGAGATGACGCCAAAAAATGTTATATTGCCTTGCATCAAAACCCCTAAGGAGGACAGGTCTCTGTCGTATACTGACACGACCGCTTACGCGGCCCGCCCGGAACCCAAAGCGTCGATCCCGTTTGATGGCGGCGATATACTGGATCTGGTGTTGACCTCGCTTGACGACAACAAGGCCGAAGACATCCTGACCATTGACCTGCGCGGAAAGTCGGCCATGGCCGATCACATGGTCATCTGCACCGGGCGTTCCTCGCGGCAGGTATCGGCAATCGCTTCGAAATTGCTGGACCGGCTGAAAGAGAGCTTCCGGCTGAGCGCGCGCACCGAGGGCAAGGATATCGGTGATTGGGTGCTGATCGATACGGGCGATGTTGTCGTGCATATCTTCCGCCCGGAAGTGCGCGAGTTCTATCAGCTTGAAAAGATGTGGCAGGAAAGCGGGCAGAGCCCCGCTGGCTGATGCGGCTGCAACTTTGCGCTGTGGGGCGTATCCGCAAGGGCCCGGAGCGAGCGCTGCTGGAAGATTACCTGACCCGGTTCGACCGGACGGGAAAGCAGCTTTCGCTGGGGCCTTGTACCGAGCATGAAATCGACGACCGCAAGGCCACCAGCGCCGGGGCGCAGGGCGAGGCATTGTTGCGCGCCGTGCCATCCGGCGCTGCGCTGCTGGCGCTGGATGAGCGCGGGCAGCAGATGACATCGCCCGAATTCGCGACCTGGCTGGCGCGGGTGCGGGACCGGGGCATCAGCGATCTGGCCATCGTGATCGGGGGTGCGGACGGGCTGGCGGATCAGGTGGTGGCGCGGGCCGATCAGCAACTTTCGCTCGGGGGGATGGTCTGGCCGCACCGGTTGGCGCGGGTGATGATCGCCGAACAACTGTATCGCGCGGTGACGATCCTTGCGGGCAGCCCGTATCACCGGGTCTGAGATGAAAAAGGCCGAAGCACGATCCGTGCTTCGGCAGTTGGGAGGGAACGCCAAAGCGTTCGGAGGGAAGCCGTGTTACCAGTCCTCGGCCGTGCGCTCGCCGAAAGTCTCGACCAGAAAATCGATCAGCGCGCGGACCTTGGGTTGCGTGTAGCGCCCGGCCGGATAAACGGCATAGAGGTTTTGCGTATCGCGCGGCAGATCGGGGATCACATCCTCGACCAGCCCGGCGCGCATGGCGGGCGCATAGAGAAAGCTTGGCAGATAGGCGATGCCCAGCCCGTTGATCGCGGCGGTCAGAAGCGACTGGCCGTCATTGACCGAAAACCACGATGCCGAACGCACCTGCCGCTGTTCGCCTGTGGGTGAGGTGATCTTCCAGACCGAGGTTGCGGCGTTATGCGCATAATACAGCAGGCGGTGATCGTTCAGATCATCAATCCGTGCGGGGCGGCCATGCGTTTCCAGATAGTCGGGTGAGGCGATCAGCCGCTGGGTCGCGCAGCAGATTTTCCGCGCGCGCATGGAGGTATCATCCATATCGCCCATGCGAATCGCCAGATCGAACCCTTCCGAGATCAGTTCGACAAAGCGGTTCTTCAGCACCATGTTGACCGACACATCGGGGTAGCGGTTCAGGAACGCCCCCAACACGGGCGACAGATGCGTTGCGCCGAAATCGGTGGGCACCGCGATCCGCAAAATCCCCGACGGGGCCGATTGCATGGATGTGACCAGATTATCCGCCTCGCCCGCGTCATTCAGCACACGGCGTGCGCGGTCGTAATAGGCAAGCCCGATATCTGTGGGGCTGACCCGGCGGGTGGTGCGGTTGAGCAGGCGCGCGCCCAGACGCGCTTCGAGCGAGGACACATGCTTGGACACGGCGGATTTGGAAATACCCATCTTGCGGGCCGCATCAGTAAACCCGCCCTGATCCACGACTGTGGCAAAAGCTTCCATTTCGGTCAAACGATCCATCACCAGCCCTGCGTCACCATTCTGAACATGGGTCTCAATATCGTGCCAAATCGGGCAAGATTGGGGTGGGGGCGCGACAACTCCGGGACAATCGCTCAGGAAAGCATCGATCTGGTGACAGGTGCGAAACGGGCGGCGGCGCTAGGCCGGGTCGATGGCGGCCAGTAGCTCCGGGGCCGCGCCTGCGCCCAGAATCCAGCCTTCCTCGCGCAAAATATCGGGCGGGGCAGGGGGCGTGAGAAGGGGTGCCAGATCAGTCTTGTGAAAGGCGCGCGCCAGCAGATCGACCTGCGCGGCATCCTTGCAGGGGTAGCGGGGCGCCCGGACCTGCACGGCCGGGTCCAGCAGCGACAGATACGTCTCGGCCAGCACGATCGGCGCATCGGGCGGCTGCATCGGCCAGACGGCAAGCCGCGCGCCATATTCTGCGCGCAGCGCCGCCAGATGGGCCTGCCCCAGCAGGCTTTGCGATCCGACCGACCCGGTTGTGTAGAGCTTCCACATCGGATGCGCGCCCGAACACAAGGCTTCGGTCTGGCGCAACTCGTCCAGATCATGGCCGTGGCGCAGCCGGCCCTTTTCCGGCAGGTCGGGCAGATCGCGGCCCGCCGGGCGGCCCCAGAACGGTCCCAGCCCCGGAAAGAGGCGATTGATCTCGGCAGCAACCTCGAACCGGTTATTGCGGTTGCGCGCGTCATCGCGGATGCGCGCGGCGAGCCAGTCCCAGACCGCCAGTGCCTCGGCGCGCCCGGTCAGATGGGGGGCGAAGCCGCGCGGATAGCCAAAGCCGATATCGAAGGCGACCAGCACCCGCTCACCCGCGTTCAGCGCAGCATCGAGTCGCGCGCGCAATGCGTCCATCGCGGCCATGCGGGTCGGCAGGTTTTGCGGGGGCGCCTGCCCCGCGCCCGCGCCGCCGATCCAGATGGAATCCGCGCCCAGCTTGGGGGTGGAATTGGCCGACCAGTCCACCACCAGAACATGATCGAAATCGTTCATCCCGGCCCCAGCAGGGTTTCGGCTCGGGCCAGATCCTCGGGTGTATTGATGTTGAAAAACGGGTCAATCGGCGTGGCATCGAACAGGGCCTGCCCGGCCTCTTGCGCATCTGCCCAGTCGCGGACCCGGCGCATCCCGCCCATGATGACGCGGCGCAGGTCGTCGCGCAGCGCCACGGGCCACAGCCCGCAGACCGGGTGCGCGTGGACCGTGGCGCCTTGCCGCGTGGCCGCAACAGCCGCGCCGCGCGGCCCTGCGGCGGAGTGCAGGCGCAGGGCCAGATCGCGGGGCAGAAACGGGGTGTCGGCAGGGGCACTCAGCACCGCCTC
>PWWF01000341.1 GCA_003561595.1 Paracoccaceae bacterium
ACGAGATCGAGAAGATGGCAGGGCGCGATGTGGCGCGCAAGCTGTGGGATCTGGGGCTGGACGCGCGTGATCTGGTCCAGGCGCTCTGTGCGGAGCACCAGATCGATGCGGGCTACAAACCGGGCGTGCTGCATGCCGACTGGCATGCGAGCGATGTGCCCGAGGCGCATGCCTATGCCGAAAAGCTGGCGCGCGACTATGGCTATACCGAGAATGAGCTGCTGGACCGCGCAGGCGTGCAGCAGATCGTGCGCAGCGACGCCTATCAGGGCGGGGTGCTGGACCATGGCGCAGGCCATCTGCACCCGCTGCGCTATGTGCTGGGGCTGGCACGGGCGGCTGTGGCAGCGGGCGTGACGATCCATGAAGGCACGCTGGTCGAGGCGGTGGAGCCGGGCGCGCCTGCGCGTGTGCGCAGCGGCGAGGGCCATGTCGAGGCCGATCATGTGGTCCTGGCTGCCAATGGCTATCTGGGCGGCCTTGCGCCCGATGTCGCGGTGCGGGTCATGCCGATCAACAATTTCATTGTCGCGACCGAACCGCTGGGGCAGGGCGCGGTGCTGGCGCGCGATGTGGCGGTGGCGGACAGCAAATTCGTGATCAATTATTTCCGGCTGTCCGAAGAGGGGCGGCTGCTATTCGGCGGGGGCGAGAGCTATGGCTACCGCTTCCCCGATATCATTCCGACTGTGCGCAAGCCGATGCTTGAGGTGTTTCCGCAACTGAAAGACGCGCGGATCGATTATGCCTGGGGCGGGACGCTGGCGATCACGATGACGCGGCTGCCCTGTTTTCTGCGGGTGGCGCCAAATGTGCTCTCGGCTTCGGGCTATTCGGGGCATGGGGTGGCGCTGGCCACATTGGCGGGCAAGATCATGGCTGAGGCGGTTGCCGGGCAGGCGGAACGGTTCGATCTGATGGCAGGGGTCAAGCTGCCGCGCTTTCCGGGCGGCCCGGCGCTGCGCAGCCCGCTGCTGGCGCTGGCGATGACCTGGTTTTCGTTGCGCGACCGGCTGGGGCTGTAGCGCGCGCCCCGCGCACGCCCTTCGGCGCGGTCACGCCCACCCACCCCCCCTTGCGCGCCCGCGCCGAAGGGCGTGCGCGGGGGGACTTACTTGTTCATCTTGGCGAGTTTCTGCTGCAATTCGCTGAGTTGCTGCTTGATCTGGTCCAGATCGTCCTTGGTTTCGGGTTCTTCCTGACCCGGGGGAACACCCGGCCAGCCGCTCATCATGGTTTTCATGAACGCCTGTTGCTGGCGCTGCATCTCCTCGAATCCCGGCATGCCGGCCATGGGGTTGGCCTTGGTCATGTTCTCGACGATCTGGGACTGGCCCTCGCGCAGCATCTCGAAGGACATGGCCAGGAATTGTGGCACCACGCTTTGTGCCTGTGTGGTGTAGCTGCGCACCAGATCGGTCAGAACCTCCAGCGGCAGGACATTCTCGCCCCGGCTTTCATGTTCGGCGATGATCTGCAGCAGATATTGCCGCGTCAGGTCATCGCCCGATTTCAGATCGACGATCTGCACCTCGCGGCCCGCGCGGATGAAGCCTGCGATATCCTCGAGCGTCACGTAATCGCTGGTCTCGGTATTGTAGAGCCTGCGGCTGGCATAGCGTTTGATCAGCAGCGGCTTGGCGTCGTCGGTCATCTCTTCCCTCCCCGAGACGTTGCAGTGCAGCAAGCCTAGGCGAGGATCATGCAAAAGGAAAGGGCGAGCGCAGCGCGCTCGCCCTTTCGGCACCGGTTGGGAGGAGTGGGTGCCGTTAACCTGTAAGGCTTATTTCGCCGAAGCGGTCGACTTGGCAGCTTTGGTGGCCGTGTCGGTTGCTTTCTTGACAGCAGCAGCCGTTTCTTCCTGCATGTCCTTGCCAGCAGCCATCAGCAGCTCGACCGTATCCATCTGTACTTTTTTCGCGATTTCAGCGAAAGCAGCGACATGCTCGGCAGCCATTTCGGCCTGGCCCGACGCGAAATCGGTCATGGCTTTGGAATAATCAGCCGGGTCTTCCTTGACGGTCGACACTTCGCCGACTTTGGCCAATGTCGATTTGGTCCATTTGGTCGACACTTCGGTCGATTTCTCGGCAGCTTCCAGAGCAACCTTGCTCATTTTCTCGGCCAGCGCGGCTTGCGATTTGAACATGTCCTGCATGGCGCTCATGTCCATAGGCATGGTGCCCATCATGTCTTTCATCATCTTGGTGTAGTCAGCGTTCTTGTTCATGGCAGATCTCCTTGATCTCTGGTGAGGCAGAAGACCAGCTCGTCTGGTGTCTGCGTCTGCAACAGAATATGCATGCTGCGCTGCAGCATTTCAAGGATTTTTTCTGCACTGCAGCAATTTTTTGGGCCGCTTCCGCCAAGCCTATGACAGCGCGTCGTTTTTGGAACTGACGACATAGGTGCCCGGCGCATCTGCCAGCGCCGGATAGTCCGAATCGCCCGGCACGCGCGGGTCAATCCTGGCGCCCGAGCGTCGGCGCAGCCAGGCTTCCCAGCGCGGCCACCACGACCCGTCATGGAATTCTGCGGCCGCCTGCCAGTCTTCGGGCGTGCCCTGAGGCTCGGGCCCTGCGTAATGGCCGTATTTCTTCTTGCTGGGCGGATTGATGATCCCGGCGATATGGCCCGATTGCGACAGGATGAAAGTCTTGTCACGACTGCCCATGCGCGTGATACCCCGGAAGCTGGAGCGCCACGCGGCGATGTGATCCGTCTCGCAGGCGACTGCGCATAGCGGGTGCTTCACATCCGAAATGGTGACATCCTCGCCGCAGATGGTGAAGCTTTGCGCCGCGAACCGGTCCTGCTGGCACAATTCGCGCAGATAGCGCACGCACATCGGGCCGGGCAGGTTGGTGCTGTCGCCATTCCAGTAAAGCAGGTCAAAGGCGGGGGGCGCCTCTCCCATCATGTAGCTGCGGATGGCGGGGCCATAGATCAGGTCGTTCGAGCGCAGGAACGAGAAGGTGCGCGCCATGAACTTGCTGTCGAGATAGCCCTTGTCGGTGCACTCCGCCTCGATCCCGTCGACGAAATCATCCTCGAGGAAAACGCCCACTTCGCCCTGATCGGAAAAATCCGTGAGCGTGGTGAAGAATGTCGCGGAACGGACGGATTTGTCCTTGCGCTTGTTCATCAGCGCGAGCGTCAGCGACAGGGTCGTGCCGGCAATGCAATAGCCGATGGCATTGACCTGTTTCTCGCCCGTGATCTCGCGCGCGACGCGGATCGCTTCCAGATACCCCTCTTCGACATAGGTATCCAAGCCGACATCCGAAAAGCTCTCATCCGGGTTCACCCAGGACACCACGAAGAGCGTATAGCCCTGATCGACGATCCATTTGATCAGGCTGTTCTGCGGCTTGAGGTCCATGATGTAGAACTTGTTGATCCAGGGCGGAAAGATCACAAGCGGCGTGCGATAGACCTGCTCGGTTGTCGGCGCGTACTGGATCAGTTCGAACATGCGGTTGCGAAACACCACCTTGCCGGGCGTGGTGGCCAGATTCTCGCCCACCGTAAAGGCGTCCTTGTCGGCGAGCGAGACCAGCAGATCGCCCTTGTTGGCCTCGATATCGCGCACGAGGTTTTCGAGCCCGCGCACAAGGCTTTCACCCTCGGTCTCGACCGCTTTCATCAGCGCGTCCGGGTTGGTGGCCAGAAAATTGGTGGGCGCCATCATGTCCACCATCTGCTGGGTGAAATATTGCAGACGGCGCTTCTCGCGCGGCTCGATCGTCTCGAGCGACTGGACCGCATCATGCATGGCTTCGGACGCGATCAAATATTGTTGCTTGAGATAGTTGAAATAGGGATGCGATTTCCAAAGGGGGTTGGAAAAACGCCGGTCGCTGGGGGTGTGATCCTCGGGGGCCTGCAGCTTGCCTTGGCTGAGCACTTCCTGCGCCTCGACATGGTGCCTGAGCGCCTTGCCCCAATAATCAAGCTGCAATTCCAGTGCCTTGGACGGGTTTTTCACCATCTCTGTCCAATAGGCCGTGGCGGCATGCAGGAACAGATCGGAATCGGGTGCCTGCAGGCTGGGACGCGTCATTTCGCGTTTTGCAAGCGCATCGGTCAGGCGGTGTGACAGCTCCTCGATGCGTGCCATATTTGCCTTCATGCGCTCGGCTTTTTGATCGTCATCATATTCCGAAGTTGTCATGCAAGGATTTCCCCCCTATTCTTTGCATGTGCAGCATTGCATTGCAGCAAGGCGATGTTAACGCCGCGGAGCCACAATTTAAAGCAGCGATTGGCCAGACCAGCCCGCTGCAGAGCATCGAGGGTGAACATGAAGGGCATGGCGACCTACGACCTGATGGAATCAATCCGCAACACGAATGAGTGGATGGGTGCCTCAGCGCGAGCCTTTGCGTCATATCCTCTCTGGGGCATGGTGCCGCACCCGATGTTCAAGGTCATGTCCGCCTGGGGACGCGTGACCGAACGCAGTTTCGCGCGCATGGTGATCAAGCCCGACTGGGGCATCACATCAGTTGTGGGCGAGGATGTGCGCGATCATATCGTCGAAGAGGTGGTCGAGGTATCGCGCCCCTTCGGCGATCTGGTGCGCTTTCGCGTGCATGGCCGGCCGGAAAAACAGCGCCGTGTTCTGCTATGTGCCCCGATGTCTGGCCATTACGCCACGCTCCTGCGTTCGACGGTTGCGAGCCTTTTGCCAGATTGCGAGGTCTGGGTGACCGACTGGCATAACGCGCGGGACATCCCGGTATCCGAAGGCAAGTTCGATATCGAGGATTATACCCTGTATCTGGCGGATTTCATACGCCATATGGGTCCGGACACGCATGTGATCGCCATTTGCCAACCGGTGCCGCTGGCGCTCGCTGCCACGGCCTATCTGGCCGAAACCGACCCCGACGCGCAGCCGCGCACGCTGACGCTGATGGGCGGCCCTGTGGACCCCGATGCCGCACCGACCGAAGTGACGGATTTCGGGCGCCGCGTGACGATGGGGCAGCTTGAGCATCTTGCGATCCAGCGCGTCGGGTTCAAATACAAGGGCGTGGGACGGCTGGTCTATCCGGGGCTGTTGCAGCTGGGCGGCTTCATCTCGATGAATCTGGAACGCCATGCACAGGCGTTTTCCGACAAGATCAGTTCCGAGGCGCGGGGCGATGCGGGCGAGCGCGACAAGCATAATCGCTTTTATGACGAGTATCTGGCCGTGATGGACATGACGGCGGAGTTCTACCTCTCGACGGTTGAGCGGATCTTCAAGGATCGCGAGATTGCGCGCAACGAATTTGTGGTCGATGGGCACAAGGTCGATTTCGCAGCGATCACCAAGGTCGCGGTCAAGGTGGTCGAGGGCGAGAAGGATGATATCAGCGCGCCGGGCCAGTGCCTTGCCGCGCTGGACCTGCTGACCGGGCTGGAGGCATCGCAAAAGGCCGCGCATCTGGAACCGGGCGCGGGGCATTACGGCATTTTTGCCGGGAAATCCTGGCGCAACAATATCCGTCCGCTGGTGATGGACTTCATGGACACACATTCGGGTGGCGGCGGGCAGGGCGCGCGGCGGCTGAAAGTGGCGGCCTCGAACGGCTGAGCGTGTCAGGTTTTGCAGGGTTCTCAGGGGCCGGACGCTGGTGCGTCCGGCCCTTTGCGATCTGCGCGACTGATCGAGGGTGGCTGCGCCCGAGAGGGGGGACGGGGGGCTGCCGCCCCCCGGTTGGCCTGCGGCCAGTCCCCCCCGCTTCAAGGGGGGCACGCCCCCCTTGAAAATCCCCGTGGATATTTTTGCAAAGATGAAATCGGGGATGCGGGCTTGCCTGCAAAAACCGCTATTGGGCATTTCAATCCGGGGCGGGGCAGACTAGATCGTGAGCGATGAGGCAGAACAGGGCAGGAGTGAGCAATGGATGAGGCGCATCTGACAGCGACACTGGAGCCGGTGGCCGATGCCCTGCTGCAGGCGGCGAAGGCCGCCGGGGCCGAGGCGGCGGATGTGATCGTGACCGAGGGGCGGTCAGTTTCGGTCGATACGCGCAAGGGGGCGCTGGAACAGGCCGAGCGGTCCGAGGGGCTGGAGCTGGGCCTGCGGGTTCTGATCGGGCAGCGGCAGGCCTGTATCTCGTCCTCGGACACAAGGTCCGAAACGCTGGAGGCGATGGCGTGGCGCGCGGTTGCCATGGCGCGCGAGGCACCCGAGGATGCCCATGCCGGGCTGGCCGACCCGGCGCAACTGGCGAAAACGCGCGATGCGAGCGGGCTGGAGCTGTTCGACCCGTCTGCCGAGCCGACCCCCGAGGCTTTGCAGGAGGATGCGCGCCGCGCCGAGGCGGCCGCACTGGCGGTTGCCGGAGTGCGGCAGGTGCAGGCGGCATCGGCGGCTTACGGGTCGCAGGCGATCTGGCTGGCGGCGAGCAACGGGTTTCGCGGCGGCTATGCGCGCACATCGCGCCATATCTCCTGCGTCGCGATCAGCGGTGAGGGCACCGGGATGGAGCGCGACTGGTGCGCGGAGGGGCGCCTGTTTCAGGCCGATCTGCCCGCACCTGAGGAGGTGGGCAGATTGGCAGGCGCGCGCGCGGCCGCGCGGCACGGGGCGCGCAGGCCGAAGACAGGGGCCTATCCGGTGCTTTATGACGAGCGGATCGCGTCCAGCCTGATCGGGCATCTGCTGTCGGCGATCAATGGCAGTGCGATTGCGCGCGGGTCAAGCTGGCTGCGCGATGCGATGGGCGCGGCGGTGCTGCCCGCAGGCATGAACCTGCGCGAGGAACCGTTGCGGGTGCGGCGCTCGGGCTCGCGCCCGTTCGATGCCGAGGGGTTGGCCTGCACCCCGCGCGATCTGGTCGCGGATGGTGTGTTGCAGGGCTGGGTGCTGGATCTGGCGACCGCCCGCAAGCTGGGGCTGCAAAGCACTGGCAATGCCATGCGCGGGACATCGGCGCCGCCCTCGCCCTCGGCCTCGAATGTGGTGCTGAGCGACGGCGTGCAGTCACACGCGGGACTGATGGCGGATATGGGCACGGGGCTGCTGGTCACGTCGCTTCTCGGCTCCACCATCAACCCGAATACGGGCGATTATTCGCGCGGGGCGAGTGGATTCTGGGTGGAGGGGGGCGAGATCGCCTATCCGGTCAATGAATGCACCATCGCGGGTAATCTGCGCGAGATGCTGGGCCGGATCATCCCGGCCAATGATGCGCGCCCGCATCTGTCAAGCGTCGTTCCCTCACTGCTGGTCGACGGAATGACGGTTGCCGGTGAGTGACGATCTGCCCCTGCTGATCGACGCGGCGCAGGCGGCAGGCCGGATCGCGAAACGCCATTTCGGGGCCGCGCCGCAGGTCTGGGACAAGGGCGCGGGTCAGGGTCCGGTCAGCGCCGCTGATCTGGAGATCGACGCCATGCTGCGCGACCGGCTGCGCGGGGCGCGCCCCGATTATGGCTGGCTGTCGGAAGAAAGCGCGCAGGTCCCTGCAAGCGGCGCGCGCCATTTCGTGATCGACCCGATTGATGGCACCCGCGCCTTTCTGAAGGGGGAGCCGGGCTTTTCCCATGCGCTTGCGGTGATCGAGCAGGGGGTGCCAGTGGCGGCGGTCGTGTTCCTGCCGATGCTGGATCTGTGCTATACGGCGGCGGTCGGGCAGGGCGCGGCCTGCAATGATTCGCCGCTGGCCGTGCGGTCGCGGCGCGCGGTGACCGGCGCGGAGGTGCTGGTGGCCCGGCCCCAGCTTGAGCCCGGCTTGTGGCCAGGGGGCGTGCCGCTGGTCACGCGGCATTTCCGCCCCTCGCTGGCCTGGCGGCTGGCCCTGGTGGCCCAGGGGAGGTTCGATGCGATGCTGACCCTGCGCCCGACCTGGCACTGGGATATCGCGGCAGGTGCGCTTCTGGTGCAGGAGGCCGGCGGGCAGGTCACGGACGGGGCCGGCGCGGCGCTGGATTTCGCCACGCCCGAGCCACAATCCAGCGGCATCATCGCTGCGGGACCGGAATTGCAGGCGGCGCTGGTGGCACTGCGAAAGGGAAAGTGAGAGCACGCTGTGCGGGCGAAAAAGCACCTGCACCTGCCCGCCGATATGCGCTAACAGGGCCCCGCGGCAACAGGAGCGGAGGCGCAGGTGGCACAGCGCGAGAGCACGGGACACGAGGGGCCGGGCTGATGGCGGGCGGCTTCTTCGAGCGTTTGTCGCCGCGTGGCTGGGCGCCGCGATCCGGGCACAGCCCGGAACTGGCCGCGCTTTGGCCGCCGCTTGTGTGGCTGCACAGCGATGACCGACGGCGCGTGCGCAGGCTCGAGGCGCTCTCGGAGCTGGTGTTGCGCGAAGGGGTGGCGCGTTCGGTGCTGCTGACCCATCCTGACGGCACGGGGCCGGTCACGGACTGGCCCGGGCGCGTGGCACTGCCGCTTGGCCCTGATGATGCGGGCTTTGCGAAAGCGCTGATGGCGCGCTGTGCACCGGCGGTGTTTCTGTCCACAGCCCGGCAGATCCCGACGGGGATCATTGCCGCGCTGCGGGGCGGGGGGACGCGCATCTGCCTCGCTGAGAACGCCGTGCCGCGCTTTGTAACAGGCTGGCGTGGTCTGCCCGGCCTGTCGCGTCAGACGCTCGGCCATGTGGACCGGGTTTTTGTGCCGCGCGACGAGGATCGGGCGGGATGGTGGGGTGTGGGGTTGGACAAGGAGGCGCTGGTCACCAGCGGGCGCCTTTCGGCCATACCTGTGGCCCCGAGCTGCAATGAAGGCGAGCGCGATCTGCTGGCCGACGCCTTTCGCAACCGCACATTATGGTGTGCCATGCATCTGCCCCGGCGCGAGGAAGAGGCCGTCCTGGCCGCGCATCGCGAGGCATTGCGCGACTCGCATCGACTGGCGCTGGTCCTGCACCCGGCCGATCCGCAGCGCGGGGCCGCGTTGAAGGATGCGCTGGGACCGCGGTTCAACACTGCCTTGCGCTCTGCCGATGATCCGGTCACGCCAGAGACGCAGGTCTATATCGCCGATACCGAAGGTGAACGGGGGCTGTGGTACCGGCTGGCCTCGGCCTGTTATATCGGTGGCTCGCTGAGCGGGGAGGGGGCGCAACTGAACCCGATGGAGGCCGCGGCGCTGGGCTGCGCGGTGGTGCATGGGCGGATGTTCGGGCAGTTTGCCGAAACCTTTGATCTGCTGCGCCTGGCGCGGGCGACGCGGATGGTGCAGGGGGGCGAGGCGCTGGGGCCTGCCATCGGTAATGCGCTGCGCCCCGAGCAGGCCGCCGATATGGCGCATCGCGGCTGGCAGGTGATCGCCGAAGCGGCCGAGGCGACCGAGATCGTGCTGGCCGAGCTGCGCGCGGCCTGCGCGACCGGGGGGGGGGAGTGATGCGCGCCCCTGCATACTGGTTCAACCCGCCCGAGCGGCCGGGCTGGCAGGCGCGGCTGCTGGCGCCGCTGGGGGCGCTTTATGCGCAGGCCACCGCGCGCCGCGTGGCGCGCGCGCCCGACTGGCGCCCGCCGGTGCCGGTGATCTGCGTGGGCAATCTGAATGCTGGCGGGACGGGCAAGACGCCCGTGGTGATCGCATTGGTGCAGATGCTGCAGGCGATGGGGGCCGCGCCGCATGTGATCTCGCGCGGGTATGGCGGGCGGCTGGAAGGGCCTGTGCAGGTTGATCCGCGCGAGCATAGCGCGGCAGATGTGGGTGATGAGCCGCTGCTGATCGCGGCCTTCGCGCCGGTCTGGGTGGCGCGGGACCGCGCAGCGGGCGCGCGCGCGGCCTGCGCGGCAGGCGCCGGGGTGCTGGTGCTGGATGACGGGTTCCAGAACCCGGCACTGCCCAAGGATCTGGGGATCGTCATCGTGGATGCGGGCGTTGGGTTCGGCAATGGACGCTGCCTGCCCGCCGGTCCGCTGCGCGAGCCGGTGGCGCGGGGGCTGGCGCGTGCGGATATGGTGGTCAGTGTGGGGCCGCCAGCGCAACGCGCTGCGTTCCGCGCCGGGTGGCCGCAGGCGGAGGCGCGGCTGGTCGAGGCGGAGCTGCGCCCGCTGGCAATGGGCATGTCATGGCGCGGGTTGCGGGTGCTGGGTTTTGCCGGGATCGGGCGGCCGGAGAAGTTTTTCGCCAGCCTGCGCGCGGAAGGGGTTGAGCTGTTGCGCGCCGAGGCGCTGAGCGATCACCAGCCGCTGACCGATGCGCTGATGGCGCGGCTGGAATTCGAGGCCAAGGCGCTGGGCGCGCAGCTTGTCACGACGGAAAAGGATGCGGTCCGCCTGCCTGCACGGTTCCGCGCGCAGGTGCTGGCCTTTCCGGTGCGGCTGGAGTTCAGCGACCCGCAGGCCGTGCGCGCGACACTGGCCGCTGTGCTGAACCGCTGAGGGGGTGCGCCCCTCGGGGGCATCGAGCCCCCTCGGGCCGCGTCGGGGCAGGCCCCTCCGGCATCAGCGCGGGCGAGGGGCTTCAGCCCTTGGGCGGGGGGTCGTCCTGCCCGAGGGCGGGGGCCGGGCGGGCAGCCTGCGCATAGGGTTCGGAGAAGGTGAAGGGGCCGCGCACGCCCTTCAGACCGTTCATGTTGAGTTCGAGGCCGCGCGCGATGACCTGCGGATCGGCAAAGACCTCGGCCATGTCATTGATCGGCCCGGCGGGCACGCCATGCGCCTCGCAGGCGGCCAGAAGCGCGGCTTTCTGCCAGCGCGCGGTCGCGTCGCAGATCAGTTCCGAGAGCGCCGCGCGGTGGCTGACGCGGGCGGCATTGGTGGCGTAATCGGGGTGATCGGCCAGATCCGCGCGGTCCAGCAGCGCGCAAAGCCGCTGATATTGCGCGTCATTGCCAGTGGCGATGATGATATGCCCATCCGCGCAGGGAACAACCTGATAGGGGGCAAGATTGGGGTGGAAATTGCCCAGCCGCCCCGGGGCCTGATCGGTGACGAGGTAATTCATCGCCTGATTCGCCATCACGGCGACGGCGCAATCCATCAGCGCCATGTCGATATGCTGCCCGCGCCCGGTCGCATGGCGCGCCTGCAGCGCGGCAAGGATCGCGGTGCTGGCATAGATGCCGGTAAAGATATCGGTGACGGCAACGCCCACTTTGTGGGGCATGCCGTCCGCAGGCCCGGTCACCGACATCAGCCCCGACATGCCCTGAATGATATAGTCATAGCCCGCGCGATGCGCATAGGGCCCGGTCTGTCCGAACCCGGTGATCGAGCAATAGATCAGGCCGGGATGATCGGGCGCGAGGCTGGCGTAGTCGAGCCCGTATTTCGCCAGCCCCCCCACCTTGAAATTTTCGATCACCACATCGGCCCCGGCGATCAGGTCGCGGGTTTTCGCAAGCCCCTCTGGCGTGCGGAAATCGGCGGTGACCGAGGATTTTCCGCGGTTCGTGGCGTGGAAATAGGCGGCCTCGGGCACGCCATCGCGGTCGATGAAGGGCGGCCCCCAGCGGCGGGTGTCATCGCCTTCGGGCGCCTCGACCTTGATCACCTCAGCGCCGAGATCGGCGAGTGTCTGGCCCGCCCATGGTCCGGCAAGAATGCGCGCAAGCTCGATCACGCGCAGCCCGTCAAGGGGGCCCTTCATCGCGACCCCTGATCGGTCAGGCGGCGGGCGGGGTCGTGGCTGTAACGCGCGGGGGCTGCCGTTCTATTTGAGTATTTTGGGCAAGATGAAGCAGGGGGACCGGCCCTCCGGGGGCCGGTTTGGGCGGTGTGAGGCATGATCGTTCAGCTGCCCAGCTTGTCGTTGAGCAGGCTCTCGAAATCCGAATAGGACATGTTCGAGTGCAACTCGCCATTGATGACGAAGCTGGGGGTAGAGCGGATGCCGTCGCGCTCGGCGTTTTCCTGATAGAATTCGGTCAGCTCGAGCGCCTTGTCCGCATCCTCGAGGCAGGCATTCAGCTCATCATTGCTCATCCCCGCCTGACGGCCCAGACGGCGCAGGTTTTCGGCCACTGCGGCGGGATCGCTGCTGCTGGCCCAGTCCGATTGCGATTCATAGATCAGCTCGAGCATGCCGTGATAACGCTCCCCGCCGCCGCAGCGCGCGACCATCCCGGCCCAGAGACCGTAGCGGTCGAAATAGACCTCGCGCTTGACATAGAGGATATCGCCGGTCTCGATGAAATTCGCGTTGATCTGCGGCATCACATTGCGGTTGAAAGTGGCGCAATGCGGGCAGGTCAGCGATGAATATTCCACCACGACCACGGACGCATCCGGGTTGCCCAGTGCCTTGTCGAGCGGGTGAAGCTCGAAGGTGGTGTCAGCGGCTGTCGCGGCGCTGACAATCTCGGGGGTGCCGGACTGGTTGGTGTACCACCACCCCCCGGCGATCACGGCGGCAGAGACAGCGAGCGCGGGCACGAGCATCTTTTTCATTGACGGGTTCCTCCGGGTTGGCGGGCCTTCGATAGGACATTCGTGGCCAGGGATTCAAGGGCTGCGCGCAGGTCGTCATCCTGCACATCATGGGCAACGCGCGTTGCGCGCTGGCGGATTTCGGGCGCCGGGCGGGCGGATTTTGCCGCAGGCGGGGGTGCAAACTGCGCCTGTCCTTCGGAAAACCCCGTGGGCGCGGTCTGGGTAAGGGTAATGCGCGCGATCGCATTATACCCGTAACAGGCGTTCACTTTTTCGCGCAAGGCGCTCAGTTGCATCTGCAACATGGGCGCGGCGGCGCCTGTGGTCAGCAGCGTCAGGTTCGCGCCCAGCCCGCCCTTGCCATAACTGATCCGCACGGGGCGGCAGAGCGTGGCGATATCAGCGCCCGCGATCTCTGCCCAATGCGTCAGCAGGCGCGCCACGGCAAAGCCCCGCGCCTCTCCGGCCTTGCGGATATGCCCCGAGACGAGGCTGGCGGCCCCTTCGAACCCGCGCATTCGGCGCGAGCTCTGGGCGGGTGCGGGTGATTTGCGGGCCATGGTGCAGTCCGGACATCTTGCAGTTTCGGCATCTGCGATTACCCTCTCACAGATGACGGGCGATAGACCAGAGCCGAGTTTGCAGTCTGCGGCAGGAAAACACGGGCAGGGGATAAATCATGCGTGACATTGCCGCCCCAGTGATCGCGCCGCTGTTGCTGGCCTGGTATGACCGCCATGCGCGCGATCTGCCCTGGCGGGTGCCGCCCGGCAGCGATGCGCGCCCCGACCCTTACCGCATCTGGCTGTCCGAGGTGATGCTGCAACAGACCACGGTTGCCGCAGTGCAAGGCTATTTCGCGCGGTTCACGGCGCGCTGGCCGCGCATCGAGGATCTGGCTGCCGCCGAGGATGGCGATGTCATGGCCGAATGGGCGGGGCTGGGCTACTACGCCCGCGCGCGCAACCTGCTGGCCTGCGCGCGGGTTCTGGCCGAGAGCGGGAGCTTTCCGCGTGACCGGGCGGGGCTGCTGGCGCTGCCGGGGGTGGGGCCGTATACCGCTGCCGCGATTGCCGCGATTGCGTTTGACCAGTGTGAGACCGTGGTGGATGGCAATGTCGAGCGGGTGATGGCGCGGCTTTTCGATGTGCATACGCCCCTGCCCGCTGCGAAGCCGGAACTGACCGCCCATGCCGCGCGGCTGACACCAAGCACACGTCCGGGCGATTACGCGCAGGCCGTGATGGATCTGGGCGCCACCATCTGCACCCCGCGCAGCCCCGCCTGCGGGATCTGCCCGCTGATGGCGCTCTGTGCCGCGCGTCAGGCCGGGACCGCTGCCAGCCTGCCGCGCAAGACGCGCAAACCCGCCAAACCCATTCGCCTGGGCATCGCCTATATCGGCCAGCGTGCAGATGGCGCCTGGCTGTTGGAGCGGCGGCCCGCGCGCGGGCTGTTGGGCGGGATGCTTGGCTGGCCCGGCACTGACTGGGCCGAACAGCCCCCGGTGGATGCCCCGCCACTGCCTGCCGACTGGCACAGCGTACCGGGCGAGGTGCGCCATACCTTTACCCATTTCCACCTGCGGCTGATGCTGCGCGTGGCGCGCCTGCCGATGGACGCGCCGGGCGTGTTCATCCCCGCAGACCAGTTCAACCCCGCCGATCTGCCTACGCTGATGCGCAAGGCGCATCGTCTGGGCGCGGCCCATCTGAGCCAATTGGAGGCATCATGACCGATGATCTGTCCGCGACCGACCAGTATATCCTCAGCCATACGATGCTGCGCATCAAGGATCCTGCGCGCTCGCTCGAATTCTACGAACAGGTGCTTGGCTTTCGCCTGATCACACGGCTGGATTTCGAAGAGGCGCGCTTTTCGCTCTATTTCCTGCAACCGCGCGGGCATAGCGATAGTGCCGATGGCACGCTCGCACAGACCTTCAGCCGCATGGGCCTGCTGGAGCTGACCCATAACTGGGGCACCGAGGGTGACGACACCACCATGCATTCGGGCAATTCCGACCCCAAGGGCTTTGGTCATATCTGCGTTGCCGTTCCGGATATCACGGCAGCCTGCGCCCGGTTCGAGGCGATGGGCGTGCGCTTTCAGAAACGACTGGGCGAGGGCGGCATGAAAGAGATCGCCTTTATCCTCGACCCCGATGGCTACTGGATCGAGATTGTCCAGCCCTCGCTGATGGAAGGGCTGGTGGGTCAGAACAAGGTGTAAACTGTCGCAGGGCGCGGGGCTGTTGCGGCCCCTGCGCCCGCGCTATAGTGCCGCGCAGGAATGCACAGGACCGCAGCATGACGCCCGAGCAGCTTCGCAAATTCTCATCGGCCGTGCCCTTCTGGGTGTCGCTGGGCTTTGTGCCGCTGGTCTGGATATCGGCGCTCTGGGGGGGATGGTGGTTCCTGCTGCCGGTCGCCTATGGCTGGTGGGCCTTTACGCTGATCGATTTCATCACCGGGCTGGATACGGGCAACCCCGACACCGAAGTGCCGATGCGCGAGCTGTTCTGGTATCGCGCCATCACGCTGATCTGGTTTCCGGTGCAGGTGGTGACGATCTTCGGCGTGATCTGGGTGCTGGCGCGGGCCGGGCACCCGTGGTGGGAAGACCTGGGCGCGGCATTCGGGCTGGGGGTGATGACGGGCGTCATCGGCATCGTCTATGCGCATGAGTTGATGCACCAGAAACCGCGCGTCGAGCGCTGGCTGGCCGATCTGCTTCTGGCCTCGGTGCTTTATTCGCATTTCCGCTCCGAGCATCTGCAGGTGCATCACCGCTATGTCGGTACCCCGCGCGACCCGGTCACCGCGCGCTATAACGAAGGGTTCATCCATTATTTCTTCCGCGTGCTGCGCGACTGCCCGCCCTCGGCCTTTCGCGCCGAAGCCGCGATGCTGAGGCGCAAGGGCCTGCCCTGGTGGCACCGCTCCAACCCTTTCTGGCGCTACGGGGCGCTGCAACTGGGCGCGCTGGCGCTCGCACTGGCGATCGGCGGCTGGTGGGGGCTGGTGCTGTTCGTGTGGCAGGCGGCAGTGGCCTTCTGGCATCTGGAACTGACCAATTACATCGAGCACTACGGGCTGACGCGGCGCTATCTGGGCGATGGCAAATATGAACCCGTGCGCCCGCATCATAGCTGGAACGCGTCGCATCAGGCGTCGAACTGGCTGATGATCAACCTGCAGCGCCATTCCGACCATCATTACAAACCCGACCGGCGCTTTCCGCTGCTGCAGACCTATGATGCGACCGAGGCCCCGCAACTGCCCTTCGGCTACCCGGCGCTGACCACGCTGGCCATGTGCCCGCCCCTGTTCCGGCGCTACATGAACCCGCGGGTCAAGGCATGGCGGCGGCAGTTCTACCCCGATATCGAGGATTGGACCGATTACACCAATCACGCCACCCCCCTGCCGCGCGGCGCGTCGTGACGCGGGGGGTCAGCGTGTGGTGAAGGGGATCTTTACCCCGAGTGTGGCGAAATTCGTGGACATGCCAGCGCTGCGCAGGGTCCGCAACTGCCCCAGCCCCAGTGACAGGGCGACATTCTCGGTCAGGCGATAATCCAGCACGCCGCGCACACTGCCGACAACGCCGCCTGCCGCATTCACACCCCCGCCACCTGCGGCCCCGAAGCGCCCCTCCAGCCCGACGGTCCAGCGTGGCGACAGGTCAAACTGATAGCCCATGCCCAGCAGCCCCACGGCATAGCCTGCGGCCCCGCCATGAAGCGTGGTCTGCCCGATCCCGCTGACATACAGGTTCTCGCCGATAAAATAATCAATCGCGCTTTCCTGCATCACGACATGGCGCGCAGTGTTGTTGTTCACGAAATAACCGGGCCCTGTCCGCTGGATGGTGAGGCCCCCGCTATAGGCCCATCGGGCGGTTTGCTCCTGTCCGGCCTCGGCGCGCGCCTGGCGCGTGCGCTTGAAATTCCGCATCACCCCGACCGAGACTGCCGCACCCCGGAAACTGCCCGTGGGCGCGACGGCCCCGCTCAGGCTGAGTTCGGCATCAAGGGCGCGCGTGACGGGCAGTCGCAGCCCTGCGGCCGCCTCGAAGCGCGGGCCTGCGCCCGTGTCGATATGGCCGCCACCGCCGAAACCCGCATGGCCGTCGATGAACAGCGCCGCATTGCCAAGCGCGAAACTGCGACGCAGACCGCCCATGACCTGCATATAGCCCTCTGCGCCGGACCCGGCACCCGCCGCGCTCAGGCTGAGCTGCGTTTGCGTGCCCAGATCGAACAAGGCCCGTGCACCGACCATGGCGACATCGGGTTGCGGCCTGTCATTGCGGTCGCGCACATCCGACGGGCTGGTCTGTGCCGTGGCGAAAACGCCCGCCGCGTCCAGCTTGGTCGCCCAGGCCCCCGGCGTGCCCGCATCGATCTGGCGCCGCAGGCCAAGCCCGAATGCCGGACCGTCTATCGGGGCCCCGGCGATGCGTATCCATGACCCGGACATCTGCACCGCCCAGGCATCCGCCAACTGATAATCCAGCGCCAGACCCGCGCGCAGCATGGTGCCGTCCCCGATCACCTGCAATGCGCCACCACCCCCGCCGACAAAACCCGATGCCGAAAGCGACAGCCCCTGCGACAATGGCAGGCGCGCGCCACCCTCGACCCCCCAGAAAAAGGCACCGCCCGCATTGCCGATCCCGGCAGAATAGATCGATTGCCCGAAACTCAGATGCGGGGTGGCCTGATAGCCGATATAGAACCGGTGCAACCCTTCGATGGTCGTGTTCGGCGAGTGCAGGCGCTCGATTCCAGTCTCGAATGTCAGGTTCCGGGCCAGGGCGGGCTGCGCAGTCAACAGGATCAGACAGATCAGGACAAGGGTCGCGGCCCCACATGCGCGAAAGGGCCTGAAATTGCGAAATGACATGCGCGCTCCTGATATTCGGCGCCTGAAAAGGGAATACCATAGTGAGCGCCCCTGCAAACGCAATCCCGGGTCCTGCGCATATTCAATGCTGTGGAATCCGTGCCATACCCATTTGCATGACGCGGTTTGCGGACTAGCTCTGTGCCCATGAACAGAACCGAAATCCTCTATAATGGCCGCTGCCCGATCTGCTCGGCAGAGATTGAGCAGTATCGCAAACAGGCCCGGCACGCAGACGCGCCCCTGGTCTTCACCGACCTGCACCAGACCGATCTGTCTGGCTGGCAGCTTACCCCCGAACAGGCCACGCGCCGCCTGCATGCCCGCCATAAGGGGCAGATCATCTCGGGCTTTCCGGCCTTTCTGATCATCTGGCGCGCGCTGCCCCGGATGCGCTGGCTCGCGCGCCTGCTCGACCGCCCCGTGCTGCGCCAGATCGCCGATCTGGGATACAATTTCCTCGCCGCCCCCGCCCTCTACCAGCTGCATCGCTGGCGCGAGGCGCGCAGAGCCTGATCCCGCTTTCATCTTTGTCCAAATATCCTCGGGGGGAGGCCGGCCCACAGGGCCGGACCGGGGGGCAGACAGCCCCCCACACTACGGATTGGCTCAGACGAACTGCTCGCGCAAAAGCCGCTCTTCCAGCCCGTGACCGGGATCGAACATCAGCTTATGCGCGATCCCCTGCATGGAAGAGATCTCGACCTGCACCACATTGCGCACCGAACGACTGTCGGCATCCGCCATCACCGGCCGCCGCCTGGGCGAGATCACATCGATCCGCACGCTGGAGGATTTCGGCAAAAGCGCGCCGCGCCAGCGGCGCGGGCGAAAGGCCGCGACCGGGGTCAGCGCCAGCACATCGGAATTGATCGGCAGGATGGGGCCATGCGCGGAATAATTATACGCGGTGGACCCGGCGGGCGTGCTGACCATCGCGCCGTCGCAGACCAGCTCGCCCAGCCGTTCCTTGCCATCGACCACGATCCGCAGCTTGGCCGCCTGCGCGCCCTGGCGCAGCACCGACACTTCATTGATCGCCAGCGCCTCGACCATGGACCCGTCGGCGCGCGTGGCCCGCATGCGCAGCGGGTTCAGCACGGCCAGTTCCGCCGCGCGCAGCCGCGCCATCAGCCCCTCGACCGAATATGCATTCATCAGGAACCCCATGGTGCCCCGGTTCATGCCGTAAACCGGCGCGTCCAGATGCTGGGTCGCGTGCAGGGTCTGCAGCATGAATCCGTCGCCCCCCAGCGCGATGATCACATCGGCCTCTTCCAGCGCGACCGCGTCATGGCTTGCACGCAGTTCCGCCAGCGCGGATTGGGCAAGGGGCGCGTCACTGGCGACAAAGGCTAGTTTCATCGTGATGGCCGGTCCCGCTGTTGCACCCGCCCGACTGTCGCGCGCAACGCCCGAGGTTTCAAGCGCCTTCCGCAGCCTGGATGCGCCCTGCGCAGCGCGCCTGTTTGCCGGGCAATGTCGCCCCACAGCCCGGATGCGACGGAAAGAAGCCTTTGCGCGCGCGCAGGGATGGGTTACATGAGCGCCGAACCCTCGCGATGATGGAGCCCCCAATGGATACGACCGCCCGCGATACCGGCTTTTTCACCGAAACCCTGCAGGACCGCGACCCGGAGCTTTTTGCCGCAATGGCAGGCGAGCTGGGCCGCCAGCGTGACGAGATCGAACTGATCGCGTCCGAAAACATTGTCAGCCGCGCCGTGATGGAGGCGCAGGGCTCTGTCCTGACCAACAAATACGCCGAGGGCTATCCCGGACGGCGCTATTACGGTGGCTGCCAATATGTCGATATCGCCGAGAACCTTGCTATTGCGCGGGCTTCCGAGCTGTTCGGCTGCAGCTACGCCAATGTGCAGCCCAATTCCGGCAGCCAGGCCAATCAGGGCGTGTTCACGGCCCTGCTGAAACCCGGCGACACGATCCTGGGCATGAGCCTTGATGCCGGGGGCCATCTGACCCATGGCGCGAAACCCAACCAGTCGGGCAAATGGTTCAATGCCGTGCAATACGGGGTGCGGCGCGACACGCTGGATGTGGATTACGACCAGGTTGCCGCGCTGGCGGCCGAGCACAGCCCGAAAATGATCATCGCTGGCGGCTCTGCCATCCCGCGGATCATCGATTTCGCCCGCATGCGCGAGATTGCCGACAGCGTGGGCGCGTATCTGCTGGTCGATATGGCCCATTTCGCGGGGCTGGTCGCGGCGGGGCATTACCCCTCGCCGTTCCCGCATGCGCATGTGGCGACGACCACCACCCACAAGACCCTGCGCGGCCCGCGCGGCGGCATGATCCTGACCGATGACGAAGCGATCGCGAAAAAGGTCAATTCGGCGATCTTTCCGGGCATTCAGGGCGGCCCGCTGATGCATGTCATCGCCGCCAAGGCCGTGGCCTTTGCCGAAGCGCTGCGCCCCGGGTTCCGCGACTATCAGCGGCAGGTCATCGCCAATGCGCAGGCCATGGCCGACCAGCTGGAAAAGGGGGGGCTCGCCACGGTCACGGGCGGGACCGACACACATCTGCTGCTGGTTGACCTGCGGCCCAAGGGGGTCAAGGGCAACGCGACGGAGAAGGCGTTGGGCCGCGCGCATATCACCTGCAACAAGAACGGTATCCCGTTCGACACGGAAAGCCCGATGGTCACCAGCGGCATCCGGCTGGGCACGCCCGCAGGCACGACGCGCGGCTTTGCCGAGCCCGAGTTCCGCCAGATCGCCGACTGGATCACCCGCGTGGTGGACGGGCTGGCCGCGCATGGCGAGGATGGCAATGGCGAGGTGGAGGCTGCCGTCAAGGCCGAGGTGGCGGAGCTTTGTGCGCGCTTCCCGATCTATCCGGGGCTCTGAGCCGCGGGCGGGGTAAAGGGGGCGCTCGCGCCCCCTCTTGGGCCTGCGGCCCGTCGGCATTCTACTTGAACCGATGGCGTAGAATGCCGACCCCCCTGAGGATATTTTTACAAAGATGAAAGCAGGATGGGCGGGCAGATGCTGAACCTTCTGCGCCATGGAGAAGCGGGGGATGCGCGCGCGCTACTGATCGTGCACGGGCTGTTCGGCTCGGCGCGCAACTGGGGGGCGATTGCCAAGCGCCTGTCGGATCGCGGCACGGTGATCTGCGTCGATATGCGCAATCATGGTGAGAGCTTCTGGTCCGATCAGCACAGCTATGCCGATCTGGCCGCTGATCTGGCAGAAGTGATCGAAGCCGAGGGCGCACCAATGGATGTGCTGGGCCATTCCATGGGCGGCAAGGCGTCGATGATGCTGGCGCTGACACGGCCCGACCTGGTGGGGCGGTTGCTGGTCGCTGATATCGCGCCCGTGGCTTACCCCCACAGCCAGGCGCATCTGATCGCGGCCATGCGCGCCTTGGCCCTGGATGCGCTTGAGAGCCGGGGCGCGGCGGATGCGGCGCTGGCCGCGCATATTGATGATCCGGGTGTGCGGGCCTTTCTGCTGCAATCACTCGATCTGCGCAGCGATCCGCCCCGCTGGCGTTTGAATCTGGACACGCTGGCGGCCGAGATGCCGCGCATCATCGGCTGGCCAGACGTATCAGGCAGCCATGACGGGCCCACGCTGTTTCTGAGCGGGGGGGACTCCGATTACGTGCTGCCCGAGCATCGCGCCCGGATCCGAGCGTTTTTTCCCGCAGCCCGGCTGGCCAAGCTGCCCGGGGCCGGGCACTGGCTGCATGCCGAAGCCCCGCGCCCGTTCGAGGCGAGCGCGCGCATGTGGTTCGACGCAGGCTAACCCGGC
>PWWF01000325.1 GCA_003561595.1 Paracoccaceae bacterium
CAGTGATGACGCCGCGCTCTGCGAGCCCCATCTGCCGGGCCAGCGCGCGTTCGCGCAGCTCCAGCTGGGCGCGCGCGGCATCCACATCCTCGGCGGCCAGGTCCAGCGCGCGTTCGGCATCACGCAGCTCGGCCTTGTCCCGCGCAAGATCGGATTGCGCAAGTGCCAGCGCCGATTCGGCATCTGACGGGTCGATGCGGAACAATAGCTGGCCCTGCGCGACCTGCGCGCCATCCTCGACCCCATCACCCAGTTCCAGCACGCGCCCGCCCACGGGCGCGCGCAATTCCAGCGACCGGCGGGTGCGCACCTCGCCAAAGGCCGACAGGACAGGCTCCACATCCTCGGCGCTGACGGTCATGACCCGCACTGTGAATTCACGCTCGCGCCCTGCGCCCGGACCACCGGGGGCGTCAGACCTGCTTTGAACAGCGGTCAGAAAGCTGGCGCCAGCATAGCCAAGCGCCGCGACGGACAAGGCCGCGAAGAACAGCGCCACAAGGCTGCGGGTCAGAAAACGCATGGCGACTCCGGGTTACGCGCAGTGTATCACATGGGTTATACGCGGCAAAACTGCGTTATGATCAATGCCCGTCAACGCAAGAGCGCGTTACTTCCGTCGCAGATGTTCGTCCAGACGCGGAAAAATCTCGACAAAGTTGCAGGGGCGATGCCGGAAATCGAATTGCGGGGCCAGAATCTCGTCCCAGGCGTCCTTGCACGCGCCGGGCGATCCGGGCAGTGCGAACAGATATGTGCCCTGCGCCACCCCCGCACAGGCCCGTGACTGGATGGCCGAGGTGCCGATCTTCTGCATCGACACGATGGTAAAGACAGTGCCGAACGCGTCGATTTCCTTTTCATAGACATCGCGATGCGCCTCGACTGTCACATCGCGGCCCGTCAGACCCGTGCCGCCTGTGCTCAGGATCGCGTCAATCTCCGGGTCAGCGCACCAAGCGCGCAACTGATCGGCGATCTGCGCGCGGTCATCGGGCAGGATGGCGCGCGCGCGCAGGGAATGGCCCGCATCCGTGATCCGCGCCGACAGCGTATCGCCCGAGCGGTCATTGGAGGCATCGCGCGTGTCCGAGACGGTCAGCACCGCGAATCGCACCGACATGAAGGGGCGGCTGTTATCGAGTGTGCTCATCCTTCCCCCCGCAACCGGGCCTGCAACGCCAGCAGATCGGCCCATGCCTCGCGCTTTGCGGCCGGGTTGCGCAACAGATAGGCGGGGTGCAGCATGGGCAGCGCCGGGCGGCCCGCCAGCTCGCGCCACTGCCCGCGGATTTTCGTGATGCCCTCGGCCGTGTCCAGCAATGTCATGGCAGAAATGCGCCCCATCAGCACCACGATATCGGGGGCGGCCAGCTCGATATGGCGCAGCACGAAGGGGCGGAACATCGCGCGTTCCTCAAGACTGGGGTCGCGGTTCTGCGGTGGGCGCCAGGGCAGGATATTGGTGATGTACAGCGCGCGGGCCGGGTCAGGATGCGCGCGACCCATGCTGATGGCATTGAACATCCGGTCCAGCAACTGCCCCGCCTCGCCCACGAATGGCTTGCCCTGACGGTCCTCTTCGCGGCCCGGGGCCTCGCCCACGATCATCACGCGCGCATTTTCCTGCCCGTCGCAAAAGACCAGGTTGCGCGCCCCAAGCTGCAGGTCGCAATGGGGAAAGGCGGCCAACGCCGCTTGCAGCGCGGCCAGATCGGGGGCGGCGCGGGCGGCGGCTTCGGCCTCTGCCACCGGATCGGCCTGCGCGGGGGCGGGTGTTGCGGCTGTGGACGCGACAGCCGGGGCGGCTGCGGGGGCGGTCGGGCGCTCGGGCGCGGCGGCGGGCAGTTCAAAACGGTTGACGGGCGCATCGCAGATCGCCTCATCCACGCCAAGCTCGACCTGCCAGGCCAGCGCGGCGCAGGCAATCTCGAAATCATTTTCCCAGTTGGCCCAAGCGTTCATGCGCGCCACGCTACCGGCCCGCCGCGCGGGCGTAAAGCGGCCTTGTCGTCGCGCGCCCCGGTTTCTATAACGCGGTCAGGTCCGAACCCCGGGGGGAGCATGACATTCTCGCAACGCCACCTGCTTGGCATCGAGCCGCTGCACCCCCAGGACATCACCAGCATCCTTGATCTGGCCGAGGAATATGTCGCGCTCAACCGCTCGGCCGAGAAACACGCCCCGGTGCTGGAGGGGATGACGCAGATCAACATGTTCTTCGAATCCTCGACCCGCACGCAGGCGAGTTTCGAGCTGGCGGGCAAGCGGCTGGGCGCGGATGTGATGAACATGGCCATGGCGCAATCGAGTGTGACCAAGGGCGAGACGCTGATCGACACGGCGCTGACCCTGAACGCCATGCACCCCGATCTGCTGGTCGTGCGGCATGGCCGGTCGGGGGCGGTGAACCTGCTGGCCGAGAAAGTGAATTGCGCCGTGCTGAATGCAGGCGACGGGCGACATGAGCACCCCACCCAGGCGCTGCTGGATGCGCTGACCATCCGGCGCAAGAAAGGGCGGCTGCACCGGCTGGTGATCGCCATCTGCGGTGATATCGCGCATAGCCGCGTGGCGCGGTCGAACCTGATCCTGCTGGGCAAGATGGAAAACCGCGTGCTGCTTGTCGGCCCGCCGACGCTGATGCCACCGCAGGTGGGCGAATTCGGGGTCGAGGTATTTGACGACATGCGCGCGGGGCTGGAAGGGGCGGATGTCGTGATGATGCTGCGCCTGCAACGCGAGCGGATGGATGGCGGGTTTGTCCCCTCGGAACGCGAATATTTCCAGCGCTACGGGCTGGATGCCGAGAAGCTGGCCCATGCCAAGCCTGATGCCATCGTCATGCACCCCGGCCCGATGAACCGGGGCATCGAGATTGACGGCGCGATTGCCGATGACATCAACCGCTCGGTCATTCAGGAACAGGTCGAGATGGGGGTGGCCGTGCGCATGGCCTGCATGGACCTGCTGGCGCGCAACCTGCGCGCGGAACGCGAACGCGCCCGCCTGCGCGAGGCCGCCGATGGCTGAGAAAATCCGCGAGGTCAGCCTGGGCGATACCGTGGTCGAGCTGGAGCCGGGCGAGAAACGCCTGCGTGACATCCGCTCGGACAAGGGCACCTACTGGCGCGATCATGGCGTGATGGCCGTGCTCGGCATGGGTGTTGTCGGCATGGTGCTGGCGCTGATCGGGTCGGACCATGTGGCGATCGGGTCGCTGGGCGCGGTGCTGGCGCTGGGGGTGCGCGGCGCGTATCTGTACTCGGAGCAGATGAAATTCCACTGGGTGCTGACCAATATGCGGCTGGTGGGGCCTGGCGGGCGGCAGGTCTATCTGCTGGAGATGGACACCGCGCGCCGCCTGTTCGGCGACATCCAGATCATCACGCGCGGCGGCGACAAGCATCTGATCAAGCATATCGCCGGATCTGAGACCGTGGTGGCCGAGATCGAGGCCGCGCGCGACAAGCGCGCCCGGCGCAAGGGGGGCTGAGCCATGGTGCATCTGCCCGAGCATGTCACCATCGGCCCCGATGAGCATCTGGTCGCGCTGATCCATCCCGATTTCGAGGTGCAGACCCTTTGGGATGCGCTGCTGACCACGCTGTGGCTGATCCTGGGGGTGATGCTGACCATCGGGCTCGATCAATCACTGGACCGGGCCTGGTCGGGTCTGGGGCCCTGGCTGCTGCTGACCATCGGCTTCTTTGTCGGACCTATGCTGGCGCAGCGCATCCTTGCCCCGCGCAGGCCCTATGTCCTGACCGATGCGCGCCTGATCGTCGATGCGCAGACCGAGATCGCGCTGGCCCGGCTGGGGCGGCTTCGGGCCTGGCCAACCTCGCTCGTGCTGCAGGCGGATGAGGACCCGGTCAGCCTGACGCATCTGATCAACCCGCCCGCTGTCGCGCGGCTGATCCACGACACAATCGCCACCACGCGGAGGGCCTGATGCGCTGGTTCCACAATGCCCGCCTGATCGATCCCGACGCAGGCACCGACACTATCGGCACGCTGCTGATCCGCGAGGGCCGGATCGCGGAACGTGATGGCCCCTGCCCCGATGGCGCCGAGGCCGTGGATGCGCAGGGCAAATGCCTCGCCCCCGGTATCGTCGATCTGGGCGTGCATGTGGGCGAGCCCGGCGCGCAACACAAGGAATCGCTGCGCACTGCCGGTCTGGCAGCCGCGAAAGGGGGCGTGACCACGATCGTCATGCGCCCCGATACCGACCCGGCCATCGACACGCCCGAGGTGCTGGAATACGTCACCCGCCGCGCCATGGCCCGCACGCCGGTCAATATCCGCGCCATGGCCGCGCTCACGCGCGAGCGCGCAGGGCGCGAGATGGCAGAGATCGGGCTGTTGCAGGATGCAGGTGCCGTCGCCTTTGGCGATGGTGACAGGGTGGTGCCCGACACCCGCGTGCTTGGCCGCGCGATGACCTATGCGCGGGGTCTGGGCGCGCTGATCGTCGGCCACCCGCAGGATATCGGGCTGTCCACAGGGGCCTGCGCGACCAGCGGCAAATTCGCGTCCCTGCGCGGGCTGCCCGCTGTCTCGCCCATGGCCGAACGCATCGGGCTGGACCGCGATCTGGGGCTGGTCGAGATGACGGGCGCGCGCTACCACGCCGATCAGATCACCTGCGCCCGCGCGCTGCCGCCGCTGGAACGCGCCAAGGGCAACGGGCTGGATGTCACCGCCGGGATCTCGATCCATCATCTGACATTGAACGAACTGGACCTTGGCGATTTCCGCACCTTCTTCAAATTCACGCCCCCGCTGCGCAGCGAAGATGACCGCCGCGCCGTGGTCGAGGCGCTGCGCGAGGGGCTTATTGACATTGTCTGTTCCATGCACAGCCCGCAGGATGAGGAATCCAAGCGCCTGCCCTTCGAGGAAGCCGCCGCAGGCGCTGTCGGGCTGGAAACGCTGCTGCCCGCCGCCATGCGGCTTTATCATTCCGAGGGGCTGAGCCTGCCGCAGATCTGGCGCGCGCTGTCGCTGAACCCGGCGCGCAGGCTGGGACTGGCCGGGGGGCGGCTGAGCACAGGCGCGCCTGCCGATCTGGTCCTGTTTGACCCCGATGCGCCCTTTGTGCTGGACCGATTCACGCTGCTGTCGAAATCCAAGAACACGCCCTTCGACGGGGCGCGCCTGCAGGGCCGCGTGCTGGCAAGCTTTGTCGCAGGCGAATGTGTCTATACGCGCGGGGGTCAGGATGCCTGAACTGCTGACACCGCTCTGGCTGCTGGGGCTGGTGGGTCTGGGGGCCTATCTGCTGGGCTCGGTCCCCTTTGGCCTTGTGATCGCACGGGTCATGGGGCTGGGCGATCTGCGCAGCCTTGGCTCGGGCAATATCGGGGCCACGAATGTCATGCGCACCGGCAACAAGGCGGCCGGGTTGCTGACCTTTGCGCTGGATGCAGGCAAGGGCGCCATCGCGGTGCTGCTGGCGCGTGCGGCGCTGGGTGAAGATGCCGCGCAGATCGCCGGGGTGGCGGCGTTTCTGGGCCATCTTTATCCGGTGTTCATCGGGTTCCGGGGCGGCAAGGGTGTGGCGACCTTTATCGGCACGGCGCTTGCGCTGGCCTGGCCCGTGGGGCTGGCGCTCTGCGCGATCTGGGCGCTGGTGTTCAAGCTCTCGCGCATCTCGTCGCTGGCCGCCCTTGTCGCCAGCGCGCTGGGGCCGCTCTTGGCATGGGGTCTGAGCGCGGGCCATCTGGTCGCGCTGATGATCGTGCTGGCGCTGATGATCTTCTACAAACATGCCGCCAATATCCGCCGCCTGATCGACGGGTCGGAATCGCGATTCGAACGTAAACGCTGATCGGCACGGAAAATCTGCGCCTGTCGGGATGAAACATCGGCAGATTCCGTTACGTATGGCAATGGAACGCAGCACCACGGGATCACAACATGCACCGCATCATCGCCGCCATTACCCTCGCCTCTGCCAGCCTATCGCCCGCGCTGGCCGACACGCCCGACCCGCAGGACTGGGATGCCGTGCTGGAGGGCGCGCGCGGGCAGACGGTCTATTGGCACGCCTGGGGTGGTGACCCGCGGATCAACACTTTCATCGCCTCGGTCGGTGACGATCTGCAGGACCGCTATGGCGTGACGCTGGAACATGTGCGGCTGGCCGATACCGCCGATGCCGTGACCCGCGTGATTTCCGAGCGTCAGGCCGGGCG
>PWWF01000350.1 GCA_003561595.1 Paracoccaceae bacterium
GAGCAGATTCGTCTGACCTACGAGTATCAGAACGAGCCGGATGCGAGCCTCTATTTCACCGATGCCTACCTGCCCGAAGGCGGCTTCCCCCTCGAGTGATGTGACCATGCGGCAGGGGGGCGGTGCCCCCCTGCCGGACCAAGCGAAAGCCCTCATGCAAGACCTCATCAAGATCAAGGGCGTGCGCCACGCCTATCAGACCGACTCTGGCCCGCTGCCGGTGCTGGACGGGCTGGAACTCTCTGTCCCCGAAGGCGGCTTTGTCGCTGTGGTCGGGCCATCAGGCTGCGGAAAATCCACGCTGACGCGGCTCGTTGCGGGGCTGATGAAACCCGATGCGGGCGAAGTCTGGCTGCATGGCGAACGCGTGCGCGGGCCACGTGCGACTGTGGGCATGGCGTTTCAGAACCCGGTGCTGCTGGAATGGCGTTCGATCCTGAAGAATGTGCTGCTGCCGCTGGAAATCGTGCCCTCGAAACTCTCGCGCAAACAGGCCGAGGAACGCGCGCGCTTTCTGCTGGCACTCGTGGGGCTGGAAGGGTTCGAGGACAAGCGCCCGTCAGAGCTTTCGGGCGGCATGCGCCAGCGCGCCTCGCTCTGCCGCGCGCTGATCCATCAGCCTGATGTGCTGATCCTGGATGAACCCTTTGGCGCGCTCGATGCCTTTACCCGCGAGGATCTGTGGATGACGATGCATCAGGTCAAGGAACGCGAACCCTTTACCGGCGTGCTGATCACGCATGACCTGCGCGAGTCGATCTTTCTGGCCGATCAGGTGGTGGTGCTGTCGGGGCGGCCCGCGCGCACGCAATATGTGCTGGATGTGCCGAAAGCCGGGCCGCGCTCGCTCGATGATCTTTATACGCCCGA
This sequence comes from Paracoccaceae bacterium, assembly GCA_003561595.1. Taxonomy (GTDB): domain Bacteria; phylum Pseudomonadota; class Alphaproteobacteria; order Rhodobacterales; family Rhodobacteraceae; genus Roseinatronobacter. The sequence goes on from PWWF01000350.1 coordinate 871, forward strand.
GGCGGCAGAGCGCCTGAACATCCTGCGCCACCAGATCCAGATTGCCCAGGGCCGCGCCCCGGCAGAAGGGGGGGCGTCATGACCGCCCGCGCTGCGTTCAACTCGGTCGCCGTGCCGCTTCTGGCGCTGGTGGTGTTTCTGGCCTTCTGGGAATGGCTGGTCTGGTTCAAGGGCTGGCCCACCTTCAAGATGGCCGCGCCCTCGGACCTGCCGCCCGCCTATAGCCGCCATTGGGACCTGTTCCTGACCATGGGGTGGCAAACCTTGTGGCGCACAGTCGCGGGGCTGTTGCTGGCTGTGGTGTTCGGCACGCTTCTGGGCATGATCATGGGGTTTTCGCGGATCATGCGCGATGCGCTCTATCCGCTGCTGGTGGGGTTCAATGCGATCCCCAAGGCGACGGTCGTGCCGATTGTCGCGCTGATCTTCGTGGGCCAGCATGATTTCAATACAGTGCTGCTGGCCTTCATGATCTCCTTCTTTCCCATCGCGGTCTCGGTCTCGATCGGGCTCTCGACGCTGGAGCCGGAATATCGTGACATCCTGCGCGCGCTGGGGGCGTCACAGGCCACGATCTTCTGGAAGATCGCGCTGCCCAAGACATTGCCGGAGTTCTTTGGGGCGTTGAAAGTGGCTGCGACGCTGGCATTCATCGGCACCAACCTGATGGAGATTGTCAGCCCCCATGGCCGGGGCCTGGGCGCGTTGTTCGACAGCGGGCGCACCAATTCGGATTTCCCGCTGATGTTCGCGGTTCTGATCGCGCTCGCCTTCCTCGGCATCGTGCTTTATTACATCGTGGTGGCACTCGAAAAGATCTTTGCCGGCTGGGCCGAACGCAGCCCCGGATAAAGCGCCCGCTCGGGGACCCCACCCACCCGCCCATGCCCCGCTCGCGGGCGCTGCCTGCGCCGTCGCGCAGGCGGAAGACCCCGCTGGCGTCTGGCAGCCTGTTTTGTCTTCATCTTGCCAAAAATACTCAAAAAAGGGCGGGGCCGCAGGCCCCGCCCCCGGGCGTGCGGCCCGCAGGGCCGCGCGCAAACCCTTTTTCGGTTCAGCCCGCGCGCATCTGGTTGTGCTTGCGCGCCACATGGTCCTTCGCCGTCTCGACCGCCACGGCGGCGTCACGACAATAGGCATCCGCCCCGATCGCGCGGCCGAATTCCTCGTTCAGCGGTGCCCCGCCGACCAGCACCACATAATCATCGCGGATCCCCTGTGCGACCATCGCGTCGATCACCACTTTCATATAGGGCATGGTCGTGGTCAGCAGCGCCGACATCCCCAGAATATCGGGTTGCTCGCGTTCCAGCGCCTCCAGATAGGCCTCGACCGGGTTATTGATGCCCATATCGACCACCTCGAACCCGGCGCCTTCCATCATCATCGCGACCAGATTCTTGCCGATATCGTGAATATCGCCCTTGACGGTGCCGATCACCATCTTGCCCATGCGCGGCGCGCCTGTTTCGGCCAGAAGCGGCTTCAGGATCGCCATTCCGGCCTTCATCGCATTGGCCGACAGCAGCACTTCGGGCACGAATAATATGCCATCGCGGAAATCATGCCCCACGATGGTCATGCCCGCCACCAGCGCCTTGGTCAGGATATCATAGGGCGCCCAGCCGCGCTCGAGCAGGATATGCACCCCTTCCTCGATCTCGTCCTTCATCCCGTCATAGAGGTCATCCATCATCTGCTCGACGAGTTCGTCATCGGACAGATCAGCAAGGATGATATCGTCTTCATCGGCCATATCGTCATCTCCGCGACCGTGTGACCCCGCAAAAGGGGCCTCTCAGATACCCGTTTGGGCCAGATCGCGGCGATGCACTGTCCCATTTCCGACACAGCCGGTTATCGGCGCGACCTGCGCGCCGCCAGATAGATAAAATACCGTGCGTTTTCAGCCGTCGCGGCGGCGTCGGCCTGCATTGCGCCCGCGTCGTGGCTGCGGCCCGCTGCCATCGGCCTCGGTCCCGTCGCGCGGCGAGGAGAAGCCACCCAGCGCGCCTTCGATCTGTGCCAATGTGGGCGGCGGGCCGGGGGCGCGTGTGTCCAGCGCGTCGCGCATGGCGCGCAGATGCGCGGGCAGGGTGCCACAGCACCCCCCGATGATCCGCGCGCCGCTGTCGCGCGCCAGCACGGCGTATTCCGCCATCAGATCGGGCGTGCCGTCATAATGGATATGACCGTCCACATATTTCGGAATGCCCGCATTGCCCTTGGCGATGATCGGGATCTGTGTGCCTGTCGCAGCAAAGCCCAGCACCGTGCGCAGCAGATCGGACGCGCCCACCCCGCAATTCGCGCCAAAGGCCAGTGGCGGATGCGCCAGCCGCCCCACCATCTGCGCCAGATCACTCGATGTCACGCCCATCATCGTGCGCCCGGCGGTGTCAAAGCTCATCGTACCGCACCAGGGCATCTGCGCACGCGCGGCGGCCTCGGCGGCGGCGCGATATTCCTCGGGGGCGGAAATCGTCTCGACCCATAGCAGATCGGCGCCGCCCGCTTTCAGCCCCTCGGCCTGTTCGTGAAACATCTCGACGGCGATCTCATGGGTCAGCGACCCCATCGGCGCCATGATCTCGCCCGTCGGCCCGACAGAGCCTGCGACGATGATCTTGCGCCCGCTCGCATCCGCCACCTCGCGCCCCAGCGCGGCGCCCAGGCGGTTCAGTTCATGCGTGCGGGACTGGGCGCCATGCAGTTTCAGCCTGCTGGCATTGGCGCCGAATGTGTTGGTCAGGAACAGATCGCTCCCGGCCTCGACCGCGCCGGAATAGAGCGCGCGGATCTTGTCGGGCGCATCCGCGTTCCACAGCTCCGGCGCATCGCCCGAGGACAGGCCCATATTGAACAGCGTCGTGCCTGTTGCCCCGTCCGCCAGAACCCAGTCGCGCGTCGCCAGCAGGTCCGAGAGTGCATCTGTCATGGCCGCACCTCTTGCATACCCTGGGGGCAGGGATCAGCCGTCGGCCAGTTCGACCTTGGCCTCGGCCATGCATTGGGCGAGTTTGGCGCGGATCGTGGCCTCATCAGCCTTTGCACCCAGATCGGCAACCAGCTTTTCGATCACGACATCCGTCCCCGGTTTCGTGAAATCCGTGCGGATCACGTCCAGTGCGTAATTCTCGGCCTCTTCGCCGCTCAGACCCAGCAAATCCGCGGCCCAGAGCCCGATCTTGCGGTTGCGCCGCGACTCTGCCTTGAACATCATTTCCTGATCATGCGCGAACTTGCTCTCAAATGCGCGCTGACGCTCGTCGAATGTGGTCATCCGGGCCCTCTTTGCATGATGGACTGTCTGACCCCTGATATGGCCCCTCCGGATGCGTGCTGCAAGCGCAAACCGTCCCAAAGCCGTACGAACGCGCTGCCTTGCGATGTGGGCGGGGCTGAGCTATAGCGCACCATCATTCCCAGCCAAGACCGGAGATCCGCATGGCACGCCGCACCAAAGTCTATGAAGGCAAGGCCAAGATCCTCTATGAAGGGCCGGAGCCCGGCACGCTGGTGCAGTATTTCAAGGATGATGCCACGGCCTTCAACGCTGAAAAGCGCGATGTGATCGACGGCAAGGGCGTGCTGAACAATTTCCTGTCGGAACTGTTCATGAGCGGGCTGAACGGGATCGGCGTGCCCACGCATTTCATCCGCCGCCTGAACATGCGCGAGCAACTGATCCGCGCAGTGGATATCATCCCGCTCGAGGTGGTGGTGCGCAATATTGCCGCCGGGTCACTGTCCAAGCGGCTGGGGCTGGAAGAGGGCACCCCCCTGCCGCGCCCCATCATCGAATTCTATTACAAGGATGACGCGCTCGGCGATCCCCTGGTGACCGAAGATCAGATCCTCGCCTTCAACTGGGCCAGCCATCAGGATCTGGATGACATGGTCGCGCTGGCCGTGCGCGTGAATGATTTCCTGTCGGGGGTGATGCTGGCTGTCGGCATCCGGCTGGTGGATTTCAAGATCGAGATCGGGCGCCAGTTCGATGGCGACATGCAGCGCCTGATCGTCGCCGATGAGATCAGCCCCGATTCCTGCCGGTTGTGGGATATCAAGACCGGCACCAAGCTCGACAAGGATGTGTTCCGCCGCGATCTGGGCAGTCTGACCGACGCCTATTCCGAAGTGGCGCGGCGGCTGGGCGTGATGCCCAAATCGCCCACGCCGATCAAGCCCCGACTGATGAACTGAAGGAATTGCCATGAAACTGCGCGTCTATGTGACCCTGAAACCCGGCGTTCTGGACCCGCAGGGAGAGGCCATTCGCCACGCGCTTGGCGCGCTTGGCTTTGACGGTGTGACCGGCGTGCGCCAGGGCAAGATGATCGAGCTGGACCTGGCCGAGGAGGATGCCACCCGCGCCGAGGACATGGCACGCCAGATGTGCGAGAAGCTGCTCGCCAACACAGTGATCGAAAGCTACCGGGTCGAACCCGCCTGACCCCCCAACCGCAGGAACGATCATGCGTGCTGCCGTCTTGCGCACCTACCGTGAGGATCTGAGCATCGAGGCGGTGCCCGATCCCGTCTGCGAAGAAGATGGCGTCGTGCTGCGCACCCTGGCCTGCGGGATCTGCCGGTCGGACTGGCATGGCTGGACCGGGCATCATCCGCGGGTGAAACCCGGCCAGATTCCGGGCCATGAGTATTGCGGCGAGGTTGTGGCCGCCGGGCCGCGCTCTGGTTGGGAAATCGGCGCGCAGGTCATCGCACCCTTCATTCTGGCCTGCGGGGGCTGCGCATCCTGCCGCGCGGGCGTCTCCAATACCTGCCCTGACCAGCGCCTGCCGGGCTTTGTCGAACCCGGTGCGTTTGCCGAATATATCGCGGTGCCCCATGCCCATAACCTGACCCGCCTGCCGCAGGGCATGTCGCCTGTGCTGGCCGCCGGGCTGGGCTGCCGGGTGACCACGGCCTTTCACGCGCTCACCGACCGCGCGGCGCTTGCGCCCGGCGAATGGCTGGCGGTGCATGGCACGGGCGGGATCGGGCTGGCGACACTGATCCTGGGCCGCGCGATGGGCGCGCGGGTCGTGGTGGTCGATGTGGTGCCCGAAAAGCTGGCGCATGCGCGCGCGCTTGGTGCCGAACTGGCGCTTGATGCGCGCGACGGCGATGTCGCGCAGGCCATCCGCGATGCGACATCGGGCGGCGCGCATGTCTCGGTCGAGGCGCTGGGGATCGCGCAGACCACCAATGCCTCGCTGCATTGCCTGCGCCCGCTGGGGCGGCATGTGCAGGTGGGCATGCCCTCGGGGCCGCATGCGCGCATGGACATCGACATGAGCGCGGTCTACCAGAA
>PWWF01000232.1 GCA_003561595.1 Paracoccaceae bacterium
GTGGCCAGCCGCGCACCTTCTGCGGTGCCCGCGACCGAAAGCAGCCAATCATTCATGTGGCGACCTGCGTGATTACTTAACATGTGTCCTGTATCGGACGCCATGCACAACCACAAGGGCACTTAGCGCGGGCGCGATGCTTTCTCTGCCACGCCGGACACACCTTCGCGCCGGGCCAGTTCGGCCTCGACCTCGGCCAGCGTGACGCCACGCGCGGCGCACATGACCAGAAGGTGATACAGGACATCCGCCGCCTCGGATGTCAGGCGGTCGCGGTCACCGCGCACCGCCTCGATCACAGCCTCGACCGCCTCTTCGCCGAATTTTTCGGCGCATTTTTCCGGCCCCTTGGCCAGCAGCTTCGCGGTCCAGCTGCTGTCAGGGTCGGCATCGGCGCGCGCGGCGATGGTGGCGGCCAGCCGTGCGATGGGATGATCGGGCGCGCTCATGTCATCCTCACGGGGATGCCGGCAGCCGCCATATGGGCCTTGGCCTCGCCAATCGTGAACTCGCCGAAATGAAAGATCGACGCCGCCAGCACCGCCGAGGCGCCCGCGACCGTCACCCCCTCGACCAGATGATCGAGCGTGCCCACCCCGCCCGAGGCGATGACGGGAATGCCCACTGCATCCACAATCGCGCGGGTCAGGGGCAGGTTGAAGCCTGCGCGCGTGCCGTCCCGGTCCATCGAGGTCAGCAGGATCTCTCCGGCCCCCTTGGCCGCGACCATGCGCGCGAATTCCACGGCATCGACGCCCGTGGGCCTGCGCCCGCCATGGGTGAAGATCTCCCACTTGCCGGGGCTGACAGCTTTCGCGTCCACGGCCACGACAATGCACTGGCTGCCGAACCGGTCCGCCGCGCGCGAGACCACATCGGGGTCCGCAACAGCGGCGGAATTGAACGATACCTTGTCCGCCCCGGCCAGAAGCAGCGCGCGCACATCCTCGACTGTGCGCACGCCCCCGCCCACTGTCAGCGGCATGAAACAGTTTTCCGCCGTGCGCGTGACCAGATCGAACATGGTGCCGCGGTTTTCATGCGTGGCATGTATGTCCAGAAAGCACAGCTCATCCGCGCCAGCGGCGTCATAGGCCTTGGCGGCTTCGACCGGGTCGCCCGCGTCGCGCAGGTCCACGAAATTCACGCCCTTGACCACACGGCCATCGGCGACATCCAGACAGGGAATGATACGGGTCTTGAGCATGCCCCCCTCTTAGCGCCCGTCTGGCGGGGCGAAAAGCCCCTTCTGCGGCGCAAAATCAGTCGCGGAATGTTCGCGCGGCAAGTGCGACCCTGGCCCCTGCCGTGATCAGGCACAGGATGCCAAAGCCCCAGGCCAGCGGCACGAACCAGCCCGGCAACAGGCAAAGCAGCAGGAAAAAGGCGATCGTCTCGGTCCCTTCCAGCAGGCCCGAGGTGAAATAAAGCGATTTCGTTCCATGCGCCCCGCTGCGCAGGCCCTTCTTTTCGGCAAGGATCGCAAAGCCCAGAAACGACCCGCCATTGACATAGAAGCTGAGCAACAGGAACGCGCCCGCCACCCCATGCGCGCTCGGGTCCAGCATGACAAAGGCCAGCGGGATCGCCGCGTAAAAGACATAGTCGCAGGTGATGTCCAGATAGCCGCCGAAATCCGTCACGCCATTGGCGCGCGCCACGGCCCCGTCCAGCCCGTCGGCGAGGCGCGAGGCCAGGATCAGCAGGATCGCCAGCAGGAAATAGCCCGCCACGATCGCCCCGGCCGCCGCCAGCCCGATGACCAGCCCCACCAGTGTCACGGCATTGGCCTGCATCCCAAGCCGCGCGGCATGGCCGCCGATCAGGTTCAGCGGCGGGTCGATATAGGGGCGCAGGTGGCGGTCCAGCATGGCGGCACTTCCGTCGGGGTGTTGTCTGTTATACGCGGCGGGGCCGCGTTCGTTTCACTCTTTCCCGACCTGCGATGGAAACATCGGTGCGGCCTGCTTCGCGAAACTGCGCTGCGCGCCGGGTCAGTTGGTCTTGCCTCTGGGCACAAAGGGCAGCGGCAACACCGGCACACCATCTTCGATCAGGGCCTTGGCCTCTTCCGGGCGGGCCTCGCCATAGATCGCGCGGTCGGGGATGTCGCCCAGATACATCGCCCGCGCTTCGCTGGCAAAGCGCGTGCCGACATAATCCGAGCGCGCCTCGACCTCGGCGCGCAGGCGGCGGATCTTGTCGGCCATGTCATCGTGCTTGGCGGGGGGCGCTGCGGGGGGCTTTTCCGCCGCTTTTGCGACCGAGGGGGCCATCAGCGCCTTTTCGACCTCTGTGCTGCCGCAGACAGGGCAGGCGACCATGTCGCGCGCCTTCAACGCGTCAAAGGCCGACCCCGACTGGAACCAGCTTTCGAACTCATGGGCATGGCTGCAGCGCAGCGTAAACTTGATCATGTCAGCTTCTTACCACCGGACATCACCGATGTAACGACTGCCACGCCCAAATCAAGATGATCCTGCGCGTCAGCCCTCGGCAGTTGCGGCGCGTATCCGGGCATCTGCCGCGATCACCAAGGGGTCCAACCCCGCGCCGCCCGCATCGATATGGGCGTGAAGCTGGTCGCGCATGCGCGGTTCCCAGAAATCGCTCAGATGCTGGGCGATTTTCTCGGCCGCGTCATCGCCCGGCTGCGTCTTGAAGAATATGGCGATCTGATTGGCCATACGGACCATTTTTTCAGGCGACATCAGGAACCTCGGATGAAATGCGATGCGGATGACAGAAGATATCGAAGCCCCCGCCACGGGCAAAACCGGCCAGCGTCATGCCCGCGCCATCGGCCAGCCGCAACGCATGGGCCGTGGGCGCAGAGACGGCGGCGATGATCGCACACCCCGCCACTGCCGCCTTTTGCACCAGTTCGACCGACAGGCGGCTGGTCAGGATGAACGCCCCCTGCGCCGGGTCCTGCCCGCTGCACCACAGCGCCCCGATCAGCTTGTCGAGCGCATTGTGCCGCCCGACATCCTCGCGCGCGGCAACCAGCCCCCGGCCCGGCAGCAGAAACCCCGCCGCATGCACGGCGCGGGTGCGGTCATGCAGCGGCTGATGGGCCGCCAGCGCATCGGCCGCCCCGGCAGTCTCGGCCCGGGTAAAGACCGGCCCGTCGCCGCCCACCGCCGGCACGGCCCGCGTTGCCTGTTCCAGCGAATCGATGCCGCACAGCCCGCAGCCAACCGGCCCCGCCATGAAACGCCGTCGCGCGGCCAGTGCTTCGGCCCGGTCGGCGCGCAGCCAGAACCGCGCCTCGATCCCCGCTTCATGCTCTGCCACCTCGAACCGGTCGATCTGCTCGGGCGCGGTGATCACGCCTTCGCTCAGCGCGAAACCATGCGCGAAATCGGCGATATCGCCGGGGCTGGCCATCATCACGGCCAGCGTGGTGCCGTCAAAGACCAGCGCGACCGGCACTTCCTCGGGCAGGGTGCGGGTGATCTTGCGCAGGCCATCGGGCTGCACCGACAGCCCGGCCATGCTGCGCGACAGGGGAAAGCCCTGTCCCATCACTCTGCCGCAGGCAGGATGCGCCGCGCTTGGGCGGCCTGCGCGGCGTAATCCTCCTGCCACTCGCTCGGGCCATTCGACAGGCTGACCTGCACTGCCGTCACCTTGTATTCGGGGCAATTCGTGGCCCAGTCCGAATAATCGGTGGTGATGACATTGGCCTGCGTGTCGGGGTGGTGGAAGGTGGTATAGACAACACCGGGGCTGACCCGATCAGTGATCTTCGCGCGCAGCGACGTCTCGCCCGACCGGCTGACCAGACGCACCCAGTCTCCATCCGCCACGCCCCGCAGCTCGGCATCATGGGGGTGGATTTCCAGCACATCCTCGGCATGCCAGATCACGTTGTCCGTCCGCCGGGTCTGCGCGCCGACATTATACTGGCTGAGGATGCGCCCCGTGGTCAGCAGCAGCGGAAAGCGCGGGCCGCTGCGTTCATCGGTCGCCACATATTCGGTCACGATGAACCGCCCCTTGCCACGCACAAACCCATCCACATGCATCAGCGGTGTGCCCTCGGGCGCGGCATCGTTCACTGGCCACTGGACCGATCCCTTTTCCTCCAGCAGCGCATAATCCACTCCAGCGAAAGAGGGGGTGGTCAGCGCAATCTCCTCCATGATCTGGGCCGGGTGGGTATAGCCCCAATCCGCCCCCATCGCCTTGGCCAGCATCTGCGTGATCTCCCAGTCGGCATAGCCATTGCGCGGCGGGATCACGCGGCGCACGCGGTTGATGCGGCGCTCGGCATTGGTAAAGGTGCCGTCCTTTTCCAGAAAGGTCGAGCCGGGCAGAAAGACATGCGCGTAATTCGCCGTCTCGTTCAGGAACAGGTCATGGACGATCACGCAATCCATTGCCGCCAGCCCGGCCGCGACATGCTTGGTATCGGGGTCCGATTGCAGGATATCCTCGCCCTGACAATAAAGCCCCTTGAATGTGCCATCCACGGCTGCATCCAGCATATTGGGAATGCGCAGACCGGGCTCCGGGTCGATCTCGACCCCCCAGAGCTGCTCATAGACCGCGCGCACCTCGGCCCCTTTGACGTGGCGATAACCCGGCAGTTCATGCGGAAAGGACCCCATGTCGCAGGCGCCCTGCACATTGTTTTGCCCGCGCAGCGGGTTCACGCCGACACCGGGCCGCCCGATATTGCCGGTCAGCATGGCCAGATTCGCAATCCCCATCACGGTGGTCGAGCCCTGACTATGCTCGGTCACGCCCAGCCCGTAATAGATCGCACCATTGCCACCCGTCGCAAAAAGCCGCGCGGCCTCGCGCAGGCTGGCGGCAGGCACGCCTGTCAGCATCTCGGTCGCCTCGGGGCTGTGGCGCGGGTCGCTGATGAATTCGGCATAATGCTGGAACTCGTCCCAGTCGCAGCGGGTGCGGATGAACGCTTCATCCATCAGCCCTTCGGTCACGATCACATGCGCCATCGCGCTGACCACGGCGACATTGGTGCCGGGGCGCAAGGGCAGATGATGCGCCGCCTGAACATGGGGCGATTTCACCAGATCGATCCGCCGCGGGTCGATCACGATCAGCTTTGCCCCCGCGCGCAACCGCTTTTTCAGGCGGCTGGCAAAGACCGGGTGGCCATCGGTCGGGTTCGCGCCAATCACGATCACCACATCGGTCTGCTCGACCGAGTCGAAATCCTGCGTCCCGGCGCTGGTGCCGAAGGTCTGCCCCAGCCCGTAACCCGTTGGCGAATGGCACACCCGCGCGCAGGTATCGGTGTTGTTGTTGCCAAAAACCGCGCGGGCCAGTTTCTGCACCAGATAGGTTTCCTCATTGGTGCAGCGGCTGGAGGTGATGACCCCCACGGATTTGCGGCCATGGCGCGCCTGTATGCCGCGCAGGCGCGCAGCGGCAAAGGACAGCGCCTCGTCCCATTCGACCTCGCGCCAGGGCTGGTCGATGCGCTCGCGGATCATGGGTTTCAGGATGCGGTCCTGATGATGCGCATAGCCATAGGCAAAACGGCCCTTGACGCAGCTATGCCCGCGATTGGCCTTGCCGTGCTTGTAGGGCACCATGCGCACCAGTTCATCGCCATTCATCTCGGCCTTGAAGGAACAGCCGACCCCGCAATAGGCGCAGGTCGTCACCACCGACCGATCCGGCGTGCCCAGCTCGATCACCGATTTCTCCTGCAATGTCGCTGTCGGGCAGGCCTGCACACAGGCCCCGCAGGACACGCAATCCGAGGTCAGGAAATCATCGCCCGCACCCCCGGCCGAGACGCGGCTGTCAAATCCGCGCCCCTCGATCGTCAGCGCAAAGGTGCCCTGCACTTCCTCGCAGGCACGCACGCAGCGCGAACAGACGATGCATTTGCTGGGGTCATAGGTGAAATAGGGGTTGCTGTCATCCTTGGGCAGCCATTCGGGATTGGCCGCGCCGCTGGTGTTGCGCGCCTCGAAATGATTGGCCAGCCCTGCCCCCTCGGGCGCGGCGTAGCGCACATCGCGCAACCCCACCATTCCGGCCATGTCCTGCAACTCGCAATCGCCATTGGCCGCGCAGGTCAGACAATCCAGCGGATGGTCCGAGATATAAAGCTCCATCACCCCGCGCCGGATCTTGCGCACCCGGTCCGAGCCCGTGCGCACCTCCATCCCCTCGGCCACTGGTGTCGTGCAGGACGCAGGCGTGCCCCGCCGCCCCTCAATCTCGACCACACACAGACGGCAGGACCCGAACGCCTCGACACTGTCGGTCGCACAGAGCTTGGGCACCTGAATGCCCGCTTCCGCCGCAGCACGCATCACGCTGGTGCCTTCGGGTACTGTCACCGGCACCCCGTCGATGGTCAGCGTCACGGGCGCGCCGCTCCGCGCAGGTGTGCCCATATCGCGTTCACGCACTGGAATGATGAAATCCTTCATCGCGCCACCTTCTGCTTCATCTTGCCAAAAATACTCCGGGGGTGTGGGGGCATGGCCCCCACGCACGCCGCACCCATGCCTGTCAGTCGCAATGCACTCATTCCGCTGCCTCCCGCCGGGGCAGCGCCTCATCCGCGAAATGATCCAGCACCGATTCCACTGGAAGCGGGGTCAGCCCCCCCAGCGCGCATAGCGATCCGTCCTTCATCGTTTCGCACAGATCGCGCAGCAGCGGCACGGCCGCGCCATCCCCCTGGCGGATGCGGTCGATCGTCTCGACCCCGCGCACGGCCCCGATCCGGCAAGGGGTGCATTTACCGCAGGATTCGATCGCGCAGAACTCCATCGCGAAGCGGGCCATGGACAGCATGTCGGCCGTGTCATCGAACACCACCAGCCCCGCATGCCCCAACAGACCGCCCTTGGCATCCAGCTCCTCATAGCCCAGCGGAGCGTCGAATTTCGACGCGGGCAGATAGGCCCCCAGCGGGCCACCCACCTGCACGGCCTTGACCGGGCGGCCGCTGGCCGTGCCCCCGGCCAGCCCCTCGACCACCTCGCCCAGCGTGATGCCGAACGCCGTCTCGAACAGCCCGCCGCGCGCGACATTGCCCGCGATCTGCAGCGTCACTGTCCCGCGCGACCGGCCCAGTCCGAAATCGGCGTAATGCTGCGCGCCCTTCTCGAAGATCACCGGCACAGTCGCAAGGCTGATGACATTGTTCACCACGGTGGGGCGGCCCAGAAACCCCTCCAGCGCGGGCAGGGGCGGTTTGGCACGCACGACCCCGCGCTTGCCCTCGAGCGAGTTCAACAGCGACGTTTCCTCGCCGCAGACATAGGCCCCCGCACCCACGCGGATTTCCATGTCGAACACTCGGCCCGATCCCAGCACATCCGCGCCCAGCACGCGCTGCTTGCGCGCGATCTCGACCGCGCGGCGCATCACGCGGATCGCATCGGGATATTCCGAACGCAGATAGACATAGCCGCGCGTCGCACCGACACCGAGCGCCGCAATCACCATCCCCTCGATCAGGGTGAAGGGATCGCCTTCCATCAGCATCCGGTCGGCAAAGGTGCCGCTGTCGCCCTCATCGGCATTGCAGACAATGTATTTCTGCGGGGCCTGCGCGTCGTGCACGGTTTTCCACTTGATCCCCGTGGGAAAGCCCGCGCCGCCACGTCCGCGCAGGCCGGATGTCGTGACCTCTTCAACAATCCCGGCCCCGGTCATGCCCAGCGCGCGGCGCAGCCCCACCAGCCCGCCAAGCGCGGCATAATCCTGCAGGCTGAGCGGGTCGATCACGCCCACGCGGGCAAAGGTCAGCCGCGTCTGGCGCGCCATCCAGTCCAGATCCTCGACCGGCCCAAGCGCCCTCTCGCTTGTCCCATCAAGGATTGCGCCCGCATCCTCGGGCGCGGCAGGGCCGTAGCCATGGCGAACGCCATTGATCTCGACCTCGACCAGCGGCTCCAGCCAGATCATCCCGCGCGTGCCGGTGCGCACCAACTCCAGCGTGACGCCCGCATCACGCGCGGCGGCTTGCAGGGCCGCGACGACCGCTTCCGCGCCCAGCGCCTTGGCGGCGCTGTCCATGGGGACATAGACCCTCATGCGCCCGCCTCCGCCAGAAGCGAGGTCATCCTTGCATCATCCACGCGGCCCAGCACGCGATCATCCAGCATCGCGGCGGGGGCGCAGGCACAGAGCCCAAGGCAATAAACCGGCTCGACCGTGACAGCGCCGTTACGCGTGGTGCCATGCCAGTCCAGCCCCAGCCGTTTCAGCGTCGCGTCGGCCAATGCCGCGCCGCCCATGGCCTGACAGGCCTCTGCCCGGCAGATTTTCAGCACATGGCGCCCGGCGGGCTGGCTGCGGAAATCATGGTAGAAGCTGATCACGCCATGCAGCTCTGCCCGGCTGATATTCAGCGCCTCGGCGATCACGCGATGCGCCGTTTCGGGAATATGGCCGAATGCGTCCTGTACCGCGTGCAGCATGGGCAGAAGCGGCCCTTCGGCATTCCGGTGGGGCGCGATGATGGCGTCGATTTCGTCGGTGTCGGGCAGGGGTGGCGACATGGGCGGCCTCTTGCGGCTTCGCGCAGAGCTTAACCAGATCATGCCATATGAAATCAATATTACATTTCAGTCAAACGATAGTCCACGCCTATCAAAACAGCGCGCCCTCTGCCCTAGCCAAACCAGCGCAAGCGCGGTATCTGTTGGCGGATTGCGCCATTGCACAGAGGGTTCGAGTTGGACGCCGCATCTGCCTCCATATTCTACGAAATCGCGCTGCTTGTGCTGCTGGCCGCCGGGGTCGGGTTTCTGGGCCTGTTGCTGCGCCAGCCGCTGGTGGTGGCCTTTATCGCCGTGGGCGTGCTGGCGGGGCCGGATGCGCTGGGGCTGGTCTCATCCGTCGAGTTCATCGAAACGCTGAGCCAGATTTCGATTGCTGTGCTCCTGTTTCTTGTGGGCCTGAAACTGGATGTGTCGCTGGTGCGCAATCTGGGCAAGGTCGCGGTTGCGACCGGGCTGGGGCAGGTCATGTTCACGGCATTGTTCGGCTTCATGGTCTGCCTTGCGCTTGGGATCGACTGGCTGACCTCGATCTACATTGCTGTCGCGCTGACCTTTTCCTCGACCATCATCATCGTCAAGCTGCTGTCGGATAAACAGGAAATCGGCGCGCTGCATGGCAAGATCGCGCTGGGCTTTCTGATCGTGCAGGACATTTTCGTCGTGCTTGCCATGGTCACGCTCTCGGCCATCGGGGTGGGCCTGGGCGAAGATACAGGCGGCGCGTGGGAGGTGATTCAGGTCTTCCTCGGCGGCGCGGTGATGGTGGGCGCCGTGGTCCTGTTCATCCGCTATGTCGCCGACCCGCTGCTGTCGCGCGTCGCACGTTCGCCCGAGTTGATGGTGATCTTTGCGGTGGGTTGGGCGGCTTCGCTGGCCGCGCTGGGCGATTTTCTGGGCTTCGGCAAGGAACTGGGCGGGTTGCTGGCGGGTGTTTCGCTGGCCTCGACCGAGTTTCGCGAGGCGATCAGTTCGCGTTTGGCCTCGCTGCGCGACTTCCTGCTTCTGTTCTTCTTCATCAATCTGGGCGCGGCGCTGCAGCTTTCCACGCTGGGCGATCAGATCGGCCCGGCCATCGTGCTGTCGCTTTTCGTGCTGATCGGCAACCCGCTGATCGTGCTCGCGATCATGGGCTTCATGGGCTATCGCAAGCGCACCGGGTTCCTCGCCGGGCTGACCGTGGCGCAGATCTCGGAATTCTCGCTGATCTTCATGGCCATGGGCATCACCATCGGTCATGTCGGCGATGCGGCGATGGGGCTGGTGACGCTGGTGGGCCTCGTGACCATTGCGCTGTCGGTCTACATGATCACATGGTCCCACAAGCTTTATGAAATCTGCGAACCGTGGCTGGGCCTGTTCGAGCGCCGCCGCCCCCATCGCGAGGCCGAGGATACCGAGGGCGAAACCGAAGTGCGCGGGCATGATTTCGTGATCTTCGGGCTGGGCCGCTATGGCTGCCGGATCGGGGCGCGCCTGCATGAACAGGGGTACCGCGTGCTGGGCATCGATTTCGACCCAGAGGCGCTGGCCAACTGGCGGCGCATGGGGCTGAATGCCAGCTACGGTGATGCCACTGACCCTGAATTCGTGGCCCATATGGACCTGAGCACGGTGCAGGCGGTCGTCTCTGCCGTCCCGCGCGACCGCGGCGCCCTGACCGAGGCTGACCCCCAGCACGCGCTGCTGCACGGGCTGCGCTCTGCCAATTACAAGGGCCGCGTATTCCTGTCGGTGCAAAAGGCAGAAGAGATCGACAATCTGCGCGATCAGGGTGCGAGCGTCGTGCTGACCCCGTTTGACGATGCTGCCGATTACGCCGTGCGCCAACTGGTCACGCAGGACGAAAAGCAACCGCAGCAAGCCTGAGCACGGACGCCGCGCGCGGGAATTTGGTCTTGTCTGCAGGCGCATGGGCGGCATAACTGGGCGACACGCACCGTCACCGGGGCTGAGCGGGGGACCGGATCGAATGATCGAACAACGCAAGCGCATCTGGGGATGGTGGATGTTCGACTGGGCGAACCAGCCCTATAACACCCTGCTGCTGACCTTTATCTTCGCGCCCTATTTCACATCCTATGTCGCGTCCGACCCGGTCAGCGGACAGGCGATGTGGGGCTGGATGCTGGCAATCTCTGGCCTGCTGACGGCGGCGTTCGCGCCCATCCTCGGGTCCATAGCGGATAATGCCGGGCACAAGCGCAAATGGATCCTTCTGTGGTCGGCTCTCTATGTCATCGGCTCCGCCGGATTGTGGCTGGCGGTGCCAGAGGCCGATCAGGACCGTGTCCTGCTGATCCTGATCTTCTTTGCCATCGGCATGCTGGGGCTGGAATACGGGTCGGTCTTTACCAATGCGATCCTGCCCTCGCTGGGCAAGCGGGATGAATGGGGGCGGATATCGGGCACCGGCTGGGCCATGGGCTATATCGGCGGGTTGCTTTCGCTTGCGATCATGCTGCTGGTGCTGGCCGAGAATGATGACGGGGTCACGCTGCTGGGCAACCCGCCGCCCTTTGGCCTGGATACCGACGCGCGCGAGGGCACGCGCGCGGTCGGCCCCTTCTCGGCGCTGTGGTATGTGATCTTCGTGATCCCCTTTTTCCTCTGGGTCAAGGAACCGCCCACCCCCCACAAACGCCCCGGCGCCATCCGCAAGGGGCTGACCGACCTGCTGGCCAGCCTGCGCGCCCTGCCAAAACGGCGCAGCCTGTTTGCGTTCCTGGGCGGCTCGCTGTTCTATCGCGACGGGCTGAATGGAATCTACGCCTTCGGGGGGATTTATGCGGCCGGGGTGCTGGGCTGGTCGATCATCGAAATCGGGGTATTCGGCATTCTGGCTGCTGCCATCGGGGCGGTTGCCTGCTGGATCGGGGGCAAGTTTGACGCGCGTTTCGGCCCCAAGCCAGTGATCGTCGCCTGTATCCTGCTGCTGATCCTTGTCTGCATCCTGATCATCAGCATGGACCGCACGATGGTGCTGTTCATGCCGGTTGCGCCGGGGTCCAACCTGCCGGATGTGACATTCTACCTGTGCGGCGCGCTGATCGGTGTGGGCGGCGGGGTGCTGCAGGCGTCCTCGCGCACGATGATGGTGCGCCAGTCCAACCCCGAACGCATGACCGAAGGGTTCGGGCTATATGCGCTTTCGGGCAAGGTGCTGTCCTTCGCGGCGCCGGGGCTGATTGCGCTGGCGACCACGGCCACCGGCAGCCAGCGGCTGGGCGTTACGCCGCTGATTTTGCTTTTCGCGCTGGGGCTGGTGCTGCTACTCTGGGTCAGACCCGAAGGCGAGCCCGATTTCACATGCGAACGCCCCTCTGCGCCCTGATCCTGATGCTGATGGCCGCGCCGGTGCAGGCGCAGTCGCTGGCCAACCAGTTATTCGGCGGGCATGACATGCCGTCGCTGCAACCGCCCGAAGCGATCGGCAGCTACGCCAATGGCTGCGCGGCGGGGCTTGTGCGCCTGCCGGAATCGGGGCCGACATGGCAGGCGATGCGGCTGTCACGCAACCGCAACTGGGGCCACCCCGAGGCGATTTCCTATGTGCAGGACCTGTCGCGCATTGCCACGCAGATCGGGTGGCGCGGCCTCTATATCGGCGATATCAGCCAGCCGCGCGGGGGGCCCATGACCTCTGGCCATGCCAGCCATCAGATCGGGCTTGATATCGATATCTGGATGCTCCCGCCCGAACGG
Organism: Paracoccaceae bacterium; assembly: GCA_003561595.1. Lineage (GTDB taxonomy): Bacteria > Pseudomonadota > Alphaproteobacteria > Rhodobacterales > Rhodobacteraceae > Roseinatronobacter. Next base: position 12,216 of record PWWF01000232.1, read on the forward strand.
CTGAACCTGTCGCGCAGCGAGCGCGAGAACCTCAGCTCGATCTCGGTGCGCACCCAAGATCAGCGCCGCGTCAATTCCAACTGGACGCCGCGACATCATGAATTGCTGAAACAGGCCGCGCTGGACCCGCGCGTGGACCGCATATTCGTGGCTGCCGCCGTCAAACTGGAAATGTGCCGCACCGCCACCGCTGCCGATACGCCATGGCTGCAACGCATTCGCCCGGCGGTCGGGCATAACTATCACTTCCACGTTCGGCTGCGCTGCCCGTCCGGCAGCAGCAACTGCGTCACCCAGACCCCGACCGTGGCAGAGCTGTCCAATGGCGGCAATGGCTGTGACGAGACGCTGGACTGGTGGGTGACCGATTTCCTGAACCCGCCCCGGCGCGAACGCACCGAGGAACCCGCGCCCCGCCGCCGCCATCCGCGCGAATTCACGATGGCGGATTTACCGGCACAATGTCAGCAGGTTCTGGCCGCCCGCTAGGCCAATGCGCGGAATCACTTGAGAAACAGACAGACCTGCCGCACGATGCCTGCCACCCGCCTGTCACCAAGGCAGGCAATAACAACAGGCGCAAGCTGCCACCACTGTCGCACGGGGAGACGGATATCATGACAAAGCGCGATCTGCACAAGACCACGGCCCTCAGCCGCCGGGGGTTCCTGACACTGGCCGGGGCCACGCTGGCCGTGACCGGCGCAGGCAAGTTCACCATGACCACGGCGCAGGCGGGGACCGGGTTCAAGCTGACCGTGCTGCATATCAATGACATGCATTCGCGCGTGGACGAGATCAGCCGCTTCAACAGCAATTGCTCCCCCTCTGACGCCGAGGAAGGCAATTGCTACGGCGGCGCGGCCCGGTTGGCGACCGCGATCCGCTCACGCCGCGAGGCGCTGGACGGGGCCGACATGCCGCATATCACGCTGGATGCGGGCGATCAGTCGCAGGGCACGCTGTATTACACCACCTATGGCGGCCAGGCCGAAGTGCAGATGATGAATGCCATCGGCTTTGACGCGATGACGCTGGGCAATCACGAATTCAATCGCGGCCCGGACAGCCTGGCCGAAATGCTGGCACTGGCGGAATTTCCCATCGTCTCAGGCAATATTCAGGTGGCCGAAGGGACCCCGCTGGACGGGCTGATCGGCGATCATCTGATCATCGAGCGCGATGGCGAACAGATCGGTGTTCTGGGCGTGACCACGCCGGATACGGTGTTCCTGTCCTCGCCCGGCGATGATGTGAGCTTTCAGGACGAGATCGAACATCTGCAGGAAGCTGTCGCGCGGCTCAAGGCCGAGGGTGTCGACAAGATCCTTGTCCTCAGCCATGTGGGCTATGTGCGCGACCAGCAGATCGCGGCCGAAGTTGACGGGATTTCCGCGATCATCGGCGGGCACAGCCATACGCTGATGTCCAACAGCATCGATGATGCGACCGCCTATGCTGGCCTGGTCGAAAGCCCCTCGGGGCGGGCCGTGCCGATCATGCAGGCCTTTGCCTTTTCGCGCTTCATGGGCGAGGTCGAGCTGGAATTCGGCGAGGACGGGGCGGTTGTCGCAGCCAGCGGCGACACGATCCTGCTGGATGCGAGTTTCGAGCCCGCCGAGGATATCGAGGCGCTGATCGAGCCCCTGCGCGGCCCCATCGAGGAAATGACCCGCCAGCCCGTGGCAGAACTGGCCGCCGGGATAGATGGCAGCCGCGAAACCTGCCGCGCGCAGGAATGCGAGATGGGCAACACCGTGGCCGATGCCATGCTGGCAGAGGTCGCGGAACAGGATATCCGCATTGCATTGGCCAATGGCGGGGGCCTGCGCGCCTCGATGGGTGAGGGGACCGTGACGCTGGGCGATGTGCTGACAGTGCTGCCGTTCCAGAACACGCTTTATACGCTGGAGGTATCGGGCGCGACGCTCCTGGCCGCGCTGGAACATGGCGTGAACGGGGTCGAGGAAGGCGCCGGACGGTTCCCGCAGGTGGGCGGCATCCGGTTCCGGCTGGATCTGTCGGTAGACCCCGATGCCGGGCGCGTGTCCGAGGTCGAGGTCATGGGCGCGGATGGCTGGGAGACCCTGGACATGGGCGCGACCTATGGGCTGGTGACCAACGATTTCATGGCCGGGGGCGGTGACGGCTATGCAATGCTGCGCGACGAGGGCACGAACGGCTATGACACGGCGATCGATCTGGCCGAGGTTCTGGCCCGGCACCTGTCCGCGAACGAGCCCTTTGCGCCAGAGATAGACGGGCGTATTCTGCAATAAAATACAAGGGGGCGCCCGACCCTGCGGGTCGGGCGCGTCGCATCATGGCAGCGCCGCGCAGGTGACGCGAGGCCGGTTTTGAGTATTTTTGGCAAGATGAAGCAGCAGCAGGTCCCTTGATTCAGCGCTGTGCCGGGTGCGGGGGTGTTTTGCGTTGCTTTCCGGCGGTGGGCGCGCTAGGTGCCGCTTGCCCAAGTTGGGGCACAAGTCTCCGCAACCTTGTCAAAACGGAACAGATATCATGACCCGCACCTATCTGCCCGGCATTCTTGCCATGGCGGCGATCGTCGTCGCATCCAATATCCTTGTTCAATTCCTGTTCGGAAACTGGCTGACCTGGGGGGCATTCACCTATCCCCTCGCCTTTCTGGTCAATGACATCATGAACCGCGTCTATGGCCCGCAGGCTGCACGGCGCGTTGTCTGGGTGGGCTTTGGCGTGGGCGTTGCCTGTTCGCTGATCGGCACACAGATCATGGGCGAATTCGGCCCGCTGGTCACACTGCGCATCGCGCTCGGCTCGGGCATCGCGTTTCTGACCGCGCAACTGGTCGATGTGGCAATCTTCGACCGCCTGCGCGAAGACAAACATGGCGGCGCGTGGTGGCGCGCGCCTCTGGCCTCGACCCTGGTGGGCTCCACCCTCGACACTGCCCTTTTTTTCAGCATCGCGTTTTCGGCCACGCTGGCCTTTATCGAACCTGCAAATGACGTGTCCTGGGCGGGCGAAATCCTGCCATTGCTGGGGTTTGGGCCGGAAGTGCCGCTTTGGGTCAGCCTTGCTGTGGCGGATTGGGGTGTGAAGCTGTCGCTCGCGTTGCTGGCACTGGTGCCTTTCCGTGTCATCGTCACCCGCCTGACGCAACCTGTTGCATGATTTCTTTTGACAATCGCAAAATCTGTGCCACCATCCGCTTATCAGCAACGTAATGAAAGGAGGTGGTCCAGTGTCTAGAGTGATGTTGGAGAGAGGTGCGAAGACAGTCGGAGGAGCCACGACCTGACGGCAGCCCTAATGGGGACACTCTTCTGATTGAGCCAAGGCTCTAACTTGGACTCATCTCCGTAAGCTCGTTTGGGGCCGCCAGCTATCCGGCGGCCCTTTCGATTCCGGGACGCATGGCACATGATGCGCATCAATGACGAAATCACGCTGCAGGACTGGGAAATAACCGAAAGCTTCACGCGTGCAGCGGGGCCTGGCGGGCAGAATGTGAACAAGGTCGCAACAGCGGTCGAACTGCGGTTCGAGGCAGAGCGCAGCCCCAACCTGCCCGCGCCCGTGAAAACCCGTCTGCGCCGGTTGGCCGGACGGCGCTGGACGCAGGAGGGCGCGCTTGTGCTGCAGGTCAGCGAGACACGCAGCCAGGCCCGCAACCGCGAAATCGCCCGCGAAAGGCTGGCAGAGCTGATCCGCAAGGCCTGTTACCGCCCCAAGCGCCGCATTCCGACCCGCCCGACATTGGCCAGCAAGCGGCGGCGGTTGGACGCAAAGTCTCATCGGGCCACGATAAAGGCCAACCGCGCCACCCCGCCAAAGGACGGGTAAGGGGTTGTCATAAAACTGTTACATGCCTATGGCACCTGACCGGAAAAGAGTATGTCATACTGATGTTATCAGCTTTGCCAGACGGGTTGCTTCGAACGGCCCTCGAACAGATGCGCCCGTCCTTTGTGCAGGCGGCCGCGCTGTGCCTGCGTAACACCGGGTCCGGCCCCGAGGTGGTTCTGATCCAGACCCTGACCCAGAAGCTCTGGATCATTCCCAAGGGCTGGCCCATGCGCGGCAAGACCCTGGCCGAGGCCGCCGCGATCGAGGCATGGGAAGAAGCCGGAATCCGCGGACATGTCCACCCCGAGCCGATTGGCGCGTTCACATACACCAAGATCAAGAAAAGCGGTCTGCCCGTGCAGTGCCGCCCGCAGGTCTTTCGGATTGATGTGACCGAGGTGCTGGACCAATACCCCGAAGCCGACAAGCGCACGCGCCGCTGGGTCAGATTGCAAGAGGCGGCGGATATCGTGCAGACACCCGGCCTGGCATCCCTGCTGCGCCGTTTGTGACAATTTCACGACAATCCCCCTGCCGTTGAGGGCGCCGCGGCAGCAGTTGTTGCCGCCGCCGGGCTTTGCTACTAGCCGGGTGTCGCATAACTGTCATGGGGGACTGCTGCGTGTCGTCTCAAGCCGAGAAGTCCTGGAAGACGCTGAACAAGGACCTGGAGCGGATTACCGCGCTGGAACAGGCCATGACCTATACGGCGCGCCCCCTTGTGGCAACCGGGATCGCGCTGGCCTTCATGGCGCTGACAGGGCTGGTGACGGCGGTTCTGATCGGGTTTGACCCGCTGGGGCTGATCGTGGTCGCGGCCGCGATCATCGGGGCCTATATGGCCATCAATATCGGCGCGAATGACGTGGCCAACAATATGGGCCCCGCTGTGGGGGCGCGTGCCCTGACCATCGGCACCGCGCTCATCGTTGCTGCGGTCTGTGAAACGGCGGGCGCGCTGATCGCGGGTGGCGATGTGGTGGGCACAGTCTCGCGCGGGATCATCGCGCCAGAGGCCGTGGCCGAAACGCAGGTCTTCATCTGGGCGATGATGGCCGCGCTGCTGGCAGGTGCGCTCTGGGTCAATCTGGCCACCTGGATCGGGGCGCCGGTCTCGACCACGCATTCCATCGTGGGCGGCGTGATGGGCGCGGGCATCGCCGCCGCCGGATTTGCCGCCGTGAACTGGCCCACGATGGGGCGGATCGCAGCAAGCTGGGTCATCTCGCCCCTGCTGGGGGGCATTTTCGCGGCTTTTTTCCTGATGATCATCAAGTCGCGGATCATCTACCGCCCCGACATGATCACAGCGGCGCGCTATTGGGTGCCGATCCTGATCGGAGTCATGGGGGGCTGTTTCACCACCTATCTGGCGCTCAAGGGGCTGGACCAGCTCTTTCCGGTCAGTTTCGGCAATGCGGTGCTGATGGGGCTTGTCGTGGGGCTCGTTCTGACATTCGTCATGCGCCCGGTGATCCGCCGCCAGAGCGAAGGGATGGAGAACCGCAAGAAATCGCTCAAGGTGCTGTTCAACATCCCGTTGATCTTCTCGGCGGCGCTGTTGTCCTTTGCCCATGGTGCGAATGATGTGGCGAATGCCATCGGCCCGGTGGCGGCAATTGTCCATGCCGTGCAGGATGGTGGTGCGTCGGATCAGGTGGGAATCCCGCTATGGGTCATGCTGATCGGCGGGATCGGATTGTCGGTGGGGCTGCTGTTGTTCGGCCCCAAGCTGATCCGCGTCGTGGGCAGTGAAATCACCCGGCTGAACGCCATGCGCGCCTATTGCGTGGCACTCGCCGCCGCGATCACGGTCATCTTCGCGTCATGGCTGGGGTTGCCGGTCAGTTCGACCCATATCGCCATCGGGGCGATCTTTGGCGTGGGTTTCTTTCGCGAGTGGTATCATGAACGCGTGCTGAACGAAAAACGCGTTGACACTACCAGCCCGGCCGAAGTGCGCAAACGCAAGCGGATCGTGCGGCGCGGGCATTTCCTGACCATCATAGCGGCCTGGGTGGTCACGGTCCCATCTGCGGCGGCATTGTCAGCGGCGCTGTTCTATCTGATGAACCTGATCGCGATATAGGGCATATCCGCCTGCCCAGGCGGCCGCCCTGTATCGCGCATCCTGCCATTTCATCTTGCCAAAAATACTCAAGAAAACGCGGCGGCCCGGCATGCCGGGCCGCGCGCATTGCCCTTATTCCGCGGGCATGGCGGCGGAATCGTAGCTGATCGGCACGGGCAGATGGGCCAGCATCTCCTTGGGGCAGACCTGCAGGAAATGCGCTTTCTCGCGGTCCCAGTTGCGCAGGATCTCCTCTGCCCGCAGCGACTCGGTTTCGCGTGCATGCATCTCGATCAGCCCTTTCAGCTCGGCCTCCCAATGATCCACCGTTACAGGGCAGGTCACCAGCGTTTCCATGTTGATCAGCGGGTCGGCCACGCCCTCGGGATCATAGAGATAGGCCATCCCGCCAGTCATGCCCGCGCCGAAATTGGCGCCGATACTGCCCAGAATGACGGCCACCCCGCCGGTCATGTATTCGCAACCATTGGACCCGCAGCCCTCGATCACCACATGCGCGCCGGAATTGCGCACGGCGAACCGCTCGCCCGCACGCCCGGCCGCCAGCAGATGCCCGGCGGTCGCCCCGTAAAGCACCGTGTTCCCGATGATCGTGTTGTCATGCGCGACCAGCGGCGAGGACATGCGCGGGCGCACCACGATCATGCCGCCAGACAGCCCTTTGCCGACATAGTCATTGGCATCGCCATACACTTCTATCTTCAGCCCGGGTGCGGCAAAGGCCCCCAACGACTGCCCAGCGCTGCCCGCGAGCTTCACGGTCAGGTGGTCATGCTGCAGCTTGTTGCGCATCCCGAACCGCTTGACGATATGGCTGGAGGCGCGGGTGCCCACAGTCCGATGCGTGTTCTCGATCGCGTAGGACAGCTGCATCTTCTCGCCATCCTCAAAGAAGCGCGCGGCATCGCGGATGATCTCGGCATCCAGCGTGTCGGGCACGGCGTTGCGCGGCTTGTCGCGGTCATAGCGGATCTGGTCCGCGCCATCCACGGTCAACAACAGCGGGTTCAGGTCCAGATCGTCCAGATGCGCCGCACCCCGGCTGACCTGCGCCAGAAGGTCCGCACGACCGATCACCTCATCCAGCGACCGCGCCCCGATAGAGGCCAGGATCTCGCGCACTTCCTGCGCGTAGAATGTGATCAGGTTCACGACCTTGTCGGCATTCCCGGTAAACTTGGCGCGCAATTCCTCTTTCTGGGTGCAGACACCCACCGGGCAGGTATTCGACTGACACTGCCGCACCATGATGCAGCCCATCGCGATCAGCGCGGCGGTGCCGATGCCATATTCCTCGGCCCCCAGCATCGCGGCCATGACGATATCGCGGCCTGTGCGCAGCCCGCCATCGGTGCGCAGCGTCACCCGCTCGCGCAGCTTGTTCATCGCCAGAACCTGATGCGATTCCGACAGCCCCATTTCCCAGGGCAGGCCCGCATATTTGATCGAGGTGCCGGGGCTCGCGCCCGTGCCGCCATTATGGCCCGAGATCAGGATGACATCGGCCTTGGCCTTGGCCACGCCTGCCGCAATCGTGCCCACGCCCGATTGTGCCACCAGCTTGACGGTGACCTTCACGCGCGGGTTGATCTGCTTGAGGTCATAGATCAGCTGCGCCAGATCCTCGATCGAATAGATATCATGATGCGGCGGCGGCGAGATCAGCGTCACGCCGGGGGTCGAGTGGCGCAGCCTGGCGATCAGTTTCGTGACCTTCATGCCCGGAAGCTGCCCGCCCTCACCGGGTTTGGCGCCCTGCGCCACCTTGATTTCCAGCTCTTCGCAGGCGTTGAGATACTCCGCCGTGACCCCGAACCGCCCCGAGGCCACCTGCTTGATCTTGGCGCAGGGATTGTCGCCATTGGGCAGCGGATGGGCGTGGGCCGGGTCCTCGCCCCCCTCGCCCGAATCCGATTTCGCGCCGATACGGTTCATCGCGATGTTCAGCGTCATATGCGCCTCGGGCGACAGCGCGCCAAGCGACATGCCGGGGGTCACGAAACGCTTGCGGATCGCGGTGATGCTTTCCACTTCCTCGATTGGAATGGGCTTGCCCAGCGGTTTGATATCCAGCAGATCGCGCAGATGGATCGGGTCCATCGCCTGCATCGCGCCCGAATACTGCTTCCACAGCGCATAGGACGACGTATTGCACGCCTGTTGCAGCAGATGCATCGAGGTTGCTTCCCAGGCGTGTTTCTCGCCCGAGCGGCGCGCCTTGTAGAACCCGCCGATGGGCAGCACGTCCTGCCCCAGCCGCCAGCCCTTGTCATGCACCTCTTCCAGCTTGATCTGGATACCATGCAACCCGATCCCGGAAATGCGGCTTTGCATACCGGGGAAATATTCGGCCACCATCGCGCGGGACAGGCCCACAGCCTCGAAATTCAGGCCCCCGCGATACGAGGAAATCACCGAAATCCCCATCTTGGACATGATCTTCAACAGGCCCAGATTGATGGCGTCGCGGTAGCGGCGCATCGCATCGACAAGGCTGCCTTCGACCAGCCCGCGGTCGATCCGGTCGGCGATGGTTTCCTGCGCCAGATAGGCATTGACCGTGGTCGCCCCGCAGCCGATCAGCACGGCGAAGTAATGCGGGTCGATGCATTCGGCCGAGCGCAGGTTCAGCGAACAGAAGGTCCGCAGCCCCTTGCGCGTCAGCCAGCTATGCACCGCGCTGGTCGCAAGGATCATCGGCATGGCA
>PWWF01000246.1 GCA_003561595.1 Paracoccaceae bacterium
AACCACGGCGTCGGCTTTTTCATCCTCGCCGATGAGGAACCCACCATAAACCGCAAGAAATTCATCGAATTCTGCGAGGAACTGATCGCCCGCGACCTGCCGCGCCGGATTCAATGGGGCATCAATACCCGCGTCACGGACATCATGCGCGACAAGGAGCTGCTGCCGTTCTACCGCGAGGCGGGGCTTGTGCATGTCAGCCTTGGAACCGAGGCCGCAGCGCAACTCAAGCTCGACCAGTTCAACAAGGAAACCACGGTCGAGCAGAACAAGGAGGCGATCAGGCTTCTGCGCGAGGCCGACATATTCACTGAGGCGCAGTTCATCGTCGGGCTGGACAATGAAACGGCCGAGACGCTGGAAGAGACCTTTCAGATGGCCTGGGACTGGCAGCCGGATCTGGCCAACTGGGCGATGTATACGCCCTGGCCGTTCACGCCCCTGTTTCAGGAGTTGCGGGATCAGGTTGAGGTGTTCGACTATTCGAAATACAATTTTGTCACACCGATCATGAAGCCCAAGGCCATGTCGCGCGGCGGCCTGCTGGAAGGGGTGCTGAAGAACTACCGCCGCTTCTACATGCGCAAGGCGCTGTTCCATTACCCCTGGCGCGGTACCGGTTATCGGCGGAAATACCTGCTGGGTTGCCTCAAGGCGTTCTTGAAGGCGGGTGTTCAGCGGCAGTTCTATGATCTGGGCAAGACGGATTATTTCAGCATGAAATCCCGTGACGATCTGGATTTCGGGTTTGATATGACCCGGACGATTGCCGATGCGCAGCTTGCGGATTGGGAAGATCACGCCGACAAGAAGCGCAAGGCCGCAGAGCGGCGCGAAGCGCTGCGCGCCCAAGGCAAACAGCGGGCGCAAGAGCGTTTGGCGGTCAAGGCCTGTGGCGGTGGCGGGCAGATCGATGATGCAGAGGCAGAGGCCCCGCGCGCCTTCCGGATGCCGAACGGCGCGACCCCGGCCGTGCGCGAGCCCGCAGAGTAGCGGCATGGACGCCGCCGTCGCACGCATCGGACCGAATGCCGTGTTGCAGCATCTGCCTGTTCTGGATGCGGAAATCGGCGAGGCCCTGCGCGGGGCACTTCTGCACCGCGCAGGCATCGCTGAACCGCCCCCAGATGCCGGCATGCTGCCCGAGGCGGATGTGGCCTGTCTGCACGATGCTGTGCGGCTGTATCTGCCTGACCGGTTTGCCCGCATCCAGCGGGCCGCCGGGCTGGCGACGGGCGACTACATTCTGGCCCATCGCATCCCCGCCCCGGCGCAGCGGCTGATTCGCGCCCTGCCTGGCTGGGCAGGCGCGCGTCTGCTGAGCGCGGCCATCGCGCGCCACGCCTGGACCTTTGCCGGATCGGGACATTTCCGCATCCTGACCCGCATGCCCCTGCGCTTCGAGATTGTGGGAAACCCACTGGCGACAGGGCCATCCGACGCCCCGCTATGTCACTGGCACGCCGCCGTGTTCGAGCGACTGTTCGCGCGGCTTGTCTGGCCCGACATCCGCGTGACCGAGGAGCGCTGCCGCGCGCAGGGGGATGACGCCTGTGTGTTTGTGCTTCGGGCGGGAACAGGACCGGCATTCGGGACGCCCCACCCACCCTCCCGCGTCCCGAATGCCGGTCCTGTTCCCGCCCGAAACCCCATTTTTTGACTGTAAACCCAACTTTACACTTGCTCGACTCGCGAATGGAAGGCAAAGTTTACAGTATGAGTGTTACCGACCAGATACCCGCCCGTCTGCCGCAGCCTGCCGCGATGCTGGAGCTGATCAAACCAGTCACATGGTTTCCGCCGATGTGGGCCTATCTGTGCGGCGTCATCTCGGTCGGCATATGGCCTGATACGTGGGCGCTGGTGGTGCTGGGCGTGTTGCTGGCCGGTCCCATTGTCTGCGGGATGAGTCAGGCTGCCAATGATTGGTGCGACCGACATGTCGATGCGATCAACGAACCCGACCGCCCGATCCCCTCGGGGCGCATTCCGGGGCGCTGGGGACTTTATATCGCGTTGGTGATGACTGTGCTGGCGCTGGTCGTGGGCTGGCAGTTGGGGCCGTGGGGCTTTGGCGCGACGGTGCTGGCTGTGCTGGCCGCCTGGGCCTATTCGGCCGAGCCGATTCGCGCGAAACGTTCGGGCTGGTGGGGGCCGGGGCTGGTGGGGCTGAGCTATGAAAGCCTGCCCTGGTTCACAGGCGCCGCTGTCATCGCCGCAGGCGCGCCGCGTTTCGAGATCGTGGCGGTGGCGGTCCTCTACGGGCTGGGCGCGCATGGCATCATGACGATCAATGATTTCAAGGCGATCGAGGGCGACCGCCAGATGGGCCTGAAATCGCTGCCGGTCACACTCGGGCCGGTCGATGCCGCGACAGTGGCAGGCACCGGCATGATCATGGCGCAACTGGTCGTGGTGTTCCTTCTGTTGATCTGGGGCGCGCCGGTCCATGCCGGGCTGATCGCGCTGGGGATCGGGGTGCAGGTCTGGGCGTTTGGCCGCTGGCGCAAGGACCCGGCGCGGCTGGCGCCGTGGTTCAACGGCACGGGCGTTGGTCCTTACGTGCTGGGCATGATGGTCGCGGCCTTTGCCTTGCGGGGGATCGGGGCATGACGCTGAGCTGGGTGCAGATCTTCCGTCTGGGGCTGGTGCAGGCCTGTCTGGGTGCCATCGTGGTGCTGATGACCTCGACCCTGAACCGGCTGATGGTCGTCGAACTGGCGCTGCCCGTGGTGTTGCCGGGGTTTCTGGTGGCGCTGCATTACGGCGTGCAGATCACGCGGCCCAATTGGGGCCATCTGGCCGATCAGGGCGGTAATCGCACCCGCTGGATCATCGCGGGCATGGCCATGCTGGCGCTGGGTGGCCTGGGGGCCGCACTGGCGATCCCGGTGCTGGAGACGCAGCTTGCCCTTGGCCTCGGGCTGTCGGTCATCGCCTATGTGGTGATCGGGCTGGGCGTCGGGGCGTCGGGCACATCGCTGCTGGCGCTTTTGGCCACGGCGACAGCGGAACACCGCCGCCCGGCAGCGGCGACGATCACATGGCTGATGATGATTGCGGGCATCGCGCTGACGGCGATCACCGCAGGCGCGTTTCTGGACCCCTATAGCCACGCGAGGCTGCTGGCGATTGTCGCCATCATCTGTGCGGGCGCGGTGGTGCTGAGCATTCTCGCCGTCTGGGGGATAGAGCGGCGGGTTATCACCCGCCCTACGCCGCGACCAGTGCGCTTTCGCGACGGGATACGCGAGATCTGGGCCGATACGCGCGCGCGGCATTTCACGTTTTTCGTGTTCCTGTCCATGACCGCCTATTTCATGCAGGAGCTGATCCTGGAACCCTATGCGGGCCTCGTCTTCGGCTTTACGCCGGGGCAATCGACCTCGATGTCGGGTGCGCAGAATGGGGGCGTGTTTCTGGGCATGGTGCTGGTGGGCGTGGCCGCAACCGGGCTGCGCCTGGGCAGTCTGCGCTTCTGGGTCGTGTCGGGCTGCATGGGCTCTGCACTGGTGCTGATGACGATTGCCACGGCCCCGGTTCTGGCCCTGCCGCTGGTGCCGCTGGTCATCGGGCTGGGGTTCTTCAACGGCATGTTCGCTGTCGCGGCCATCGGATCGATGATGCAGCTCGCGGGCGAGGGCGCGGACCGGCGCGAGGGCACGCGCGTGGGGCTGTGGGGCGCGTCACAAGCCATTGCCGCAGGCTTTGGCGGGCTGACGGGCGCGGCACTGGTCGATCTGGCGCGCAGCCTGCTGCCGGTGGCCGAGGCCTTCGGCACGGTCTTCTCCGTGCAGGCGGCAATTTTCGTGGCGTCGGCATTGCTGGCCGCGCGCATCATGGTGCCGCGTGCGCCGCAACTTGTTCCGGGGGAATGATCCATGAGCTTTGATGTCTTTGTCGTGGGGGGTGGCCCTTCGGGTGCAACGGCTGCGGATGATCTGGCGCGCGCGGGCAAGCGCGTGGCGCTTCTGGACCGTGCGGGCCGCATCAAGCCCTGCGGGGGTGCGATCCCCCCGCGCCTGATCGCGGATTTCGAGATCCCGGACGACCAGCTTGTCGCGCACATCACCACGGCGCGCATGATCTCGCCCACAGGCCGCGCGGTGGATATTCCCATCGAGAACGGCTTTGTCGGCATGGTGGATCGCGAGCATTTCGACGAATTCCTGCGCGTCCGCGCAGCGGAGCATGGGGCCGAGCGGCTGACCGGCACCTTCCTGCGCGTGGAGCGCGACAAGGACGGCACACATGTTGTCTGGCGCGACAAGGCAAGCGGAGAAGAGCGCCGCAGCGCCACCAAGCTGGTGATCGGCGCGGATGGCGCGCGCTCGAATGTCGGGCGCGCCGAGGTACCGGGCGGTGACAAGATCCCTTATGTCATCGCCTATCACGAGATCATCAAGGCCCCGCCCGCCAACGACGTCTATGACCCCGACCGCTGCGATGTGATCTATGATGGCCGCATCTCGCCAGATTTCTATGGCTGGGTGTTCCCGCATGGCAAAAGCTGTTCGGTCGGCATGGGCACCGAGAAGCCAGAGGCCAATCTGAAAGAGGCAACGGCGGCCCTGCGCAAGATGTCGGGACTTGAGGGCTGCGAGACGATCCGCCGCGAAGGCGCGCCCATTCCCCTGCACCCGATGGACCGCTGGGACAATGGCCGCGATGTGGTGCTGGCCGGCGATGCGGCGGGCGTGGTCGCGCCCTCCTCGGGTGAGGGGATATATTACGCCATGGTCGGCGGGCGCGTGGCCGCGACTGCGGCGATGGCGGCACTCGCCTCGGGCAAGGCCAAGGACCTGGCGCTGGCGCGCAAGCTGTTCATGCGCGAGCACAAGACCGTGTTTCGGGTGTTGCGCCAGATGCAGGACGCCTATTACAAATCGGATGAACGGCGCGAGCGTTTCGTCTCGCTCTGCCACGATATCGATGTGCAACGGCTGACATTCGAGGCCTATATGAACAAGAAACTGGTGGCGGCACGCCCGCTGGCGCATATCAAGATCGGCATCAAGAACCTGATGCATCTGAGCGGGCTGGTCCGGCCTGGCCACACATGAACTGGCTTATCCCCGCCTGGGAGAATGGCACCCTGCACCCCATGGACAAGATGGATGTGCACCGGCGGGGGCTGCGCCACAAGGCGATTTCGGTCTTTGTGACCGAAGGCGACCGCGTGCTGATGCAGCGCCGCGCGCTGGAGAAATATCACACGCCGGGTCTGTGGACGAATACCTGCTGCACCCACCCGCATTGGGGCGAGACCGATCTGGATTGCGCGACCCGGCGTCTGGATGAGGAACTGGGCGTTACCGGGCTGTCCCTGACCCATGTTGCCGAGATCGAGTATCGCGCCGATGTGGGCGGTGGGCTGATCGAACATGAGTTGGTGCAGGTTTACACTGCGCGGGCGATGCCCGATCTGGCCGTCACGCCCAATCCCGATGAGGTGGTCGATACCGACTGGATCAGCCTGTCCGCGCTGGCGGCGCTGATCGAACGGCGCCCCGACCGCTTCACGCCCTGGCTGCGGATCTATCTGCGCGATCACGCACGCACGATCTTCGGCCCCGCTGCGCTGGAACCCTCTGCCCCGTAAAGCATGGCGTGCCCTTCGGGAGGCCGGGGAAATAGCGTCAGGCGAATTGCGGGTTGCGCTGCCAGACCGAGAAATTAAGCGCGCCCGCAATGGTGACCCACAACAGATAGGGCGCGAACAGTGCGCCCGCTATCGGATCAAGCGCCCAGAAGCTGAGCATGGTCGCGGCGACAAAGATCCACAGGAAACACAGGATCACCATGGCCGGGCGCATCCGCTTGAGCCCGAAGAACACGGGCGACCAGAGCGTGTTGAACGCGATCTGCGCCGCCCAGAAGGCCAGCGCCTGACCCGACCCCTCGATCAGCGCAATGCGCATCGCGGCATAGGACATGGCCAGGTAGAGCGTGACCCAGACCAGTGGGAAGACAATCCCTGGCGGGGTCCACCACGGCTTGTCGAGATCGCGATACCAGTTTCCCGGCTCAAACATGGAGCCGGTCGCGCCTGCCGCCCCGCAGGCCGCGAGAAAGGTGAGAAACAGCATCCAGTCCATTGTCGCGCTCCATCCGTTGCAGCTGACCATGCGGCGCACCCGTTCCGGGTGCAAGCCTTTACTGGGGCGCCCTTGCGGGCGCGCGGGTATGTGCCGCTTACATGGGAGTTAGCTCAGGCGCTGCGCCGATCCAGCGCGCCATAGGCATTGCGGCGGCGCAGATCATCCTCGCGCAGCCGCGCGAGCATGTCGATCAGCGCATCCGAACGCGGCATCTGCGGCGCATCCACGGCCGCCGCCTCGACCAGATAGGCCACCTCGGGGCAGGGGCGGGCATAAAGCGTGGCCATGCGGGGCAGCACTACGCTTGCGCCTGCCTTCAGCCCGGCCAGCGCCAGCCAGCCCAGTTTGCGATCCGTCCCCGTCACCGCGCGCTGCGTCACCGAATCGCAGCCATTGCCGCGGATCACTGTGCCGATACCACCATAGATATGGCGCGCGGCAAAGATGCCGGGGCGGCAGGCAAGCGGCAGCGCGGCCATGCCCGGCTCGGCCCGTTGATAGAGGCGATCCG
This sequence comes from Paracoccaceae bacterium, assembly GCA_003561595.1. GTDB lineage: Bacteria > Pseudomonadota > Alphaproteobacteria > Rhodobacterales > Rhodobacteraceae > Roseinatronobacter. The sequence goes on from PWWF01000246.1 coordinate 6,613, forward strand.
CCTCGCGTAACAGGCGTGCGGTCATGGCGCGGATCTCGGCGCGCGGGGTGGGGGATGCGAGGAAGTCCTGCGGGTCCATCCCGGCCTCTGCGAACCAGTCCAGCGGCAGATAGATCCGGCCCAGCCGCGCATCCTCGCCGACATCGCGGGCGATATTGGTGAGCTGCATTGCCAGCCCCAGATCGCAGGCGCGCGCCAGCCGGTCACGGTCACGCACACCCATCAGCACGCACATCATCACGCCCACCACAGCGGCCACGCGCGCGGAATAGGCGCGCACATCCGACAGCGTGTCAAACCGGCGGCCATCGGCATCCCATGCCAGCCCTTCCAGCAGCGCATCGGGCAGCGCGCGGGGCAGGCCATGCGCCTCGATCAGGCGTGCGAAGGCGCGGTCGATGGGGGCCTCGCGCGGTTGCCCGGCATAGGCGCGGTCCAACCGGTCCTGCAGGTGCAGCACGGCGGCCACGGGGTCCGCGCCCTCATCCACGGCGTCATCGGCCACGCGGCAAAATGCATAGAGCACCAGCGCCGGGTCGCGCACCCGTGCGGGCAGCAGTTTCGATGCGGCATGAAACGACCGCGAGCCTGTGCGGATCGCAGCGCGGCAGGCGGCCATATCCTGTTCGGCACTCATTCCGCAGCCACCGGCATCTGCGCGACCGGGGCCGCGTCGGGCACAAGCTGGGACAACACCTCGGCCGTGCCGATCACACCGGGAACGCCCGCACCCGGATGGGTGCCCGCGCCGGCCAGATACAGGCCCGGCAGTTCCTCGGACACATTATGTGGGCGGAACCAGGCGCTTTGCAGGATGCGCGGCTCGATCGAGAAGCCTGCGCCAAGGGGCGAGAAATAGCGATCGCGGAAGGTTTCGGGCGTGAACACAAGGCTTTCACTGATGCGCCCGGACACGCCGGGCAGCAGCCGCTCTTCCAGCATGGCAAGCATTTTCTCGCGGTAGGGTTCAGCCTCGGCCTGCCAGTCCACGCCATTGTCATGGCCCATATGCGGCACGGGCGAGAGGACATAGAACGTGTCATCGCCATCGGGCGCCACCGACGGATCGGTGACCGAGGGGCGATGCACATAAAGGCTCATGTCATCGGCCAGATGGCCACGGATGAAGATATCCTTGATATGGTCACGATAGCGCGGCCCCACGACGATGGAATGATGCCCCACATCGCGCCACATATCGCGCGTGCCCCTGGTGCCGAAATACCAGACATACAGGCCCATCGACCAGCGCGTGCGCTTCAGGCGCGCATCGCTCCAACGCTTTCGGGGACGGTTGCGCAGCAGCCGCGTATAGGTATGGCCCGCATCCGCGTTCGACACGACGATATCCGAGGCGACCTCGCTGCCATCGCGCAGCCGCACTCCGCTTGCGCGCCCGTTGCGCACCAGAATCTCGTCCACCTCGACCCCCAGACGCACCATGCCACCCTGATCGCGGACCACGCCCGCCATGGCCTGGGCAATCGCCTGCACGCCGCCCATCGCATAATGCACGCCAAAGGCTTTCTCCAGATGACTGACCAGTGCATACATCGAGGTCACGCGAAACGGATCGCCCCCGATGAACAGCGGATGAAAGGAAAAGGCAAAGCGCAACCGCTCATCACTGAACCGGCGCGCGGCATGAGCATAGACCGACCGATCCGCCCGATACCAGGCGAATTTCGGCAGCACCTTGATCAGATCCCACAGCTTGTTCATCGGGCGTCGGCCCAGATCCTCATACCCGAACCAGTAACGCGCCTCGGCATCGGCAAGGAACTTGTGATAGCCTTTCACATCGCCGGGTGAGAGGCGCGCGACCTCGTCCTCCATCGCTTGCGGGTCATCGCGCATGGTAAAATGTGACCCGTCCGGCCAGCGGATCTGATAGAACGGGTCCATCGGTTTCAGGGTCACATCGCGGTCGAAATCGCGCCCGCAGGCGGCCCACAGATCGCGCAGCCCCTGCGGCACAGTCACGATGGTCGGCCCCAGATCGAAGCGATGTCCGCCCTGCGTGATGCTCGATCCGCGCCCGCCGGGGCGGTCGAGATTGTCAAGGACAGTGACATGGTAGCCCTTGGCCCCCAGCCGCATGGCCGAGGCCAGCCCCCCCAGCCCGGCGCCGATGACAATGGCGCGTTGCGGTGCAGAATCAGTCATGATCGGTTCCCGGTTTGTTGTTGGCACCAGCCTACACCGCCCCGAAGTGTCAATCAAGATTTACATTGTTTGGCTTTACACTGTCGCGGCCATGTGACAATCTGGCTTGACACTTGGGGGACCGGGAATCGTCATGCAATCCGTCACGCTCAGCCTGTTTCGCTTTGACCGCCTGTCCGCGCGGCTCTGGGTGCTGGGGCAGATGGGTCTGGCGCGCCGCGTGCTCCCACAGGTCGAGGGGCTGCGCTTCTGGAAACTCTGCGGCTCGGGCACGGATGAGGGGTTCACACCGCGCCCCAACTGGGCGGTCTGGGCGATCCTGGGTATCTGGGTGAACGCGGCTGCGGCGCGCGCGGGCATGGGGGGCGCGCCCTTCACCCGCTGGCGCAGCCGCGCGGATGAAAGCATGACCCTGTATCTCGAACCCTTTGCCGCGCGCGGCCATTGGTCGGGTGCGCGCCCTTTTGCGCCGTCAGGTACCAGTAACGGCCCCATCGCCGCCCTGACACGCGCCACGGTCAAACCCAGCCGCGTGCTGCGTTTCTGGGGGCGCGTGCCGGATATTTCGGCCAAGGTCGGATCGGACCCCAATGTGATCTTCAAGATCGGGATTGGCGAAGTACCGATGCTGCATCAGGTGACCTTTTCCATCTGGCCCGATGAGGACAGCATGGCCGCCTTCGCCCGCCGTGGCCCCCATGCCGACGCGATCCGCGCCGTGCGCGAGGAAGGCTGGTTCAACGAAGAGCTTTACGCCCGCTTCCGCATCGCAGGGGCCACCGGCACATGGCAGGGGCGCGACCCCCTGTCCCGCATCACGACACAGGAGGCCGCATGACGCCTTTCCCTTTCGCTGCCATCGTCGGGCAGGACGAGATGAAGACCGCGATGGTGCTGACCGCCATCGATCCAAAGATCGGCGGTGTGCTGGTCTTCGGCGACCGCGGCACGGGCAAATCGACCGCTGTGCGTGCCCTCGCGGCCCTGCTGCCCCCGATCGAGGCTGTGGCGGGTTGTCCCTGCAACTCTGCCCAGCCGGAGGAATGCCCGGACTGGGCCGATGTTACCGACAAAAGCCTTGTCACCCGCCCTACGCCTGTCGTCGATCTGCCCCTCGGCGTGACCGAGGACCGCGTGACAGGCGCCCTCGATATCGAACGCGCGCTGACACGGGGTGAAAAGGCGTTCGAGGCAGGTCTGCTGGCGCGCGCCAATCGCGGCTATCTTTATATCGACGAGGTCAATCTGCTTGAGGATCACATCGTCGATCTGCTGCTTGATGTCGCCCAGTCGGGCGAGAATGTGGTCGAGCGTGAGGGGCTATCGATCCGCCACCCCGCGCGCTTCGTGCTGGTCGGCTCGGGCAACCCCGAAGAGGGCGAATTGCGCCCGCAACTGCTGGACCGTTTCGGCCTGTCGGTCGAGGTGACCAGCCCCGACGATATCGACACGCGGGTCGAGGTCATTCGCCGCCGCGACGCGTATGAAACCGATCACGCGGCGTTCATGGCCGAATGGGGGCCGCAGGATGCCGCCCTGCGCGACCGTATCCTGACGGCGCGTGCCGCGCTGGCGCAGGTCCGCACCTCCAATGTGGCGCTGCATGATTGCGCCTCGGTCTGCCTCGCGCTCGGCTCGGACGGGTTGCGCGGCGAACTCACACTTTTGCGCACCGCCCGCGCGCTGGCCGCATATGAGGGCGCGAGCGAACTCACCCGCGACCATATCCGCAGTGCCGCCCCAATGGCGCTGCGCCACCGCCTGCGCCGCGACCCGCTGGATGAGGCAGGCTCCTCCGCCCGCGTCGCCCGCCAACTGGCCGAGGTGCTGCCATGACGCCGCGCCGCCCCGCATATCGGCAGCAAATCGGGGCGCCTTCTCTGTCGTCGCGCTCACACCACGCCCCCATGTGTCAGTCCCCTGATTTCATCTTGCCAAAAATACTCAAAACCCGGCCATCGGTTGCGCGCAGCGCCTCGGGACATGCCCCTTGCCAGACCCGCCAGCACGATGACCCCTTTTGACGAATCCGCCACCTCGCCGGGCCGCCCGCCCCCGCCCGGGGCTGACCCCTGGGCACAGGCCGGCCTTGCGCTGACGCTTCTGGCCATCGACCCGCGTGGCCTGCGCGGGCTGTGGTTGCGCGCGCGCACTGGCCCCGTCCGCGACCGGGTGATGGCCGCGCTGGCGCCGCTCGCCCTGCGCAAGCTGCATCCCGGCATCAGTGACGAGGCGCTCAGCGGCGGCATGGATCTCAGCGCGACGCTCGCCACGGGTGCAATGCAGCGCCATGCCGGGCTTCTGGATAATGCCGGGCCGCTGTGCCTGTCCATGGCCGAACGCTGCCCGCCGGGGCTGGCCGTGCGGCTGGGGCAGGCGCTTGATACCCGCGACGGGCTCAGCCTGATCGCGCTGGATGAAGCCGCGGAAGAGGGCGAGGGCCTGCCGCAGGCGCTATCGGACCGGCTGGGCCTGTTTCTTGCGCTGGACGGGTTCACCTGGTCCGAGACACCCGACATCACTTTGCCGCACGCCGCCATCGCCACGGCGCAGGCGCGGCTGGGCCAGGTCGCAAATGGCGCCGCGTTGGCGCGGCTGACGCGCGTGGCCGCGGAACTTGGCATTGCCAGCCTGCGCGCACCGCTTCTCGCACTCGCCTGCGCGCGCGCCCATGCGGCCTGGCGCGGCGTGGATGCGGTCGAAGAGCCCGATCTGCAGATCGCCGTCGCCCTGACACTGGCCCATCGCGCAACCCGACTGCCCGAAGAGGCACCACCCCCGGAAGAAGCCCCGCCCGAGCCGCCGCCCGATCAGAACGACAGTGACCCGGACAGCGACCAGACCCCGCCCGATATCCCCGATGAGATGCTGGTGGATGCCGCCCGCGCCGCCCTGCCGCCGGGCTTGCTGGCGCAGTTGCAGGCCGCGCGGATGGCGCGCGCCGCGCAGGGCCAGTCGGGTGCGGGCGCAAAGCGCAAATCCCTGCGCCGGGGTCGGCCCATGCCCTCGCGCGCGGGCAAGCCGGGCGCAGGCGCGCGGGTGGATGTGATCGCGACGCTGCGGCAGGCCGCGCCCTGGCAGCGGATGCGCCGTCAGATGATGCCGGGCCGCGCCGAGGGGCGACTGCTGCTGATGCCCGCCGATATCCGAATCCGCCGCTATCAGGACCAGACCGACCGTGTGCTGATCTTCGTGGTCGATGCCTCGGGCTCCAGCGCGCTGGCGCGGCTGGCAGAGGCCAAGGGCGCGGTCGAGCTGATGCTGGCCGAGGCCTATTCCAAGCGCGACCATGTTGCCCTCGTCACCTTTCGCGGCACGCAGGCCGAACTGAGCCTGCCGCCCACACGCTCGCTGGTGCAGGCCAAGCGGCGGCTGGCGGGGCTGCCCGGTGGCGGCGCGACCCCGCTGGCAAGCGCGCTTCAGGTCGCGCTGGCGGCGGCCGAACAGGCGCGCGGGCATGGCATGGCGCCCACGCTCGCGCTCCTGACCGACGGGCGCGGCAATATCGCGCTGGACGGGCAGGCCGACCGCGCGCAGGCCGGGGAAGAGGCCGCGCAACTCGCCCGCGCCATCGCGCAGCGCGCGATTCCCGCGCTGGTCGTGGATACCAGCCTGCGCCCGAAGCCTGCGCTGCGCATGCTCTCGGATCAGATGGGCGCGACAATGATCGCGTTGCCGCGTGCGGATGCGCGCACCTTGTCGCGGACGCTCGGCGCGGCGCTGGGCGGCTGAGGCGATGCAGGCCCTGCCGCCCGACTGGCCGATGCGAGAGAACTCGCAGATCATCCGGTGCCGCCCACACGAATGGCATGTGCAGATCACGGGCCACGGGCCGGATCTGTTGCTGTTGCACGGGGCCGGGGCCTCTGCGCACAGCTTTCACCCGCTTATCCCGAATCTGCCCGGCTACAGGCTGATCGTGCCGGACCTGCCGGGTCAGGGCTACACGCGGGCGGGCGGGATGCGGCGGCTTGGGCTGGATGAAATGGCCGAGGATATCGCCGCGCTTTGCACCGATCAGGGCTGGCGGCCTGCCGCGATCATCGGGCATTCGGCGGGCGGGGCCGTGGCGCTGCGACTGGCCGAGATCCTGCCGGATGCGCAGGCTGTTGTGGGAATAAACGCCGCGCTGGGGCCGTTTCAGGGCGTGGCGGGGTGGCTGTTTCCGAAACTCGCCCGCGCGCTGGCGGCAAGCCCCTTCGTGGCGGGGGCGGTCACGCGGCTATCGGCCGGGCGCGGTCAGGTCGAGCGGCTGGTGGGCAGCATGGGCTCGACCATCAGCGCCGAGGGGATCACGGCCTATCAACGGCTGGTCAGCCGCCGCGCGCATGTCGAGGGGACGCTGGGCATGATGGCGCAATGGCAGTTGGAGCCCTTGCTGGCACGGCTGCCGCAGATCAGCCTGCCAGTGCTGCTGATCGCTTCCGCGCGCGACCGGGCCGTGCCGCCCGGCGTGTCACAATCCAGCGCGGCCATGCTGCCGCAAGGCACCTATGCCGAACTGCCGGGTTTTGGCCATCTGGTGCATGAAGAAGCGCCCGCGCAGGTGGCCCAGCTGATCCTGCCGTTTGTGCAGGCGCAGGGCGTGCGGATACCGGACCGGACTGGCGTAGATCACTGAAGTCTTGCCCAGGTGCAGAGGAAGAAAAGCGCCCGCTCGGGGTGCCCACCCACCCGCCCTTGCACGCCTCGCGGGCGCTGCCCGGGCAGGCCCGGGCGGATTATTCCGCAGGCGGTGTGGCAAACCGCCAGCCCGCGCGGCGGGGCACGCGCAGGGCCAGCATCGGCTTGAGCAGCGGCTGGGCGAAGCGGCGCAGGTCGAGCGCCTCGTGCACGCCCACACTCTCCTGCCCGTCGATCTGCGTGCGCACGGCAGCGCGGGTGTAGAAGGGCGCGTCCAGCATCGCCAGTTCCTGCCGCGGCGTGACCCCCGCATCGGCCCGCGTTTCGCGCCGCACGGCCCAGCGGCTGCGGGCAAAGCGCGCCTTGGGCGGTGGGGCGACCTGTTCGACCCGGCCATCGCGGTGGAACTGCAGTGCGGTGGCCTGTTCGCGCCCGTCGCGCAAGGTCGCGTCATAGAAACACCGCGCGCCCCCGCGATGCGGAAACCGCCCCCAGGTCCAGTAGTTGAAATCATCCTCCAGCGCGGCCTCGCCGAAATTGGCGTCGAAATAGCCGTGTCCTTGCCAGCGATGCCCAGGCGAGAGATCGACCTCGATCCGCGCGATGGGGGCGAAGGGCTGCCAGCGATGCCGCGCATCCGGGGTCAGCGCGTGGGTCTGGCCGAACAGCGCCTCGGGGTGCAGCGTGATCGTTCCGCGCACCCGGCTGACCAGCGGGGGCGAGGCGATCTCATCGACCTCGATCACCAGACGATCGCCCTCCCAGCGGATGGAGGAGGGGCCGACCTCGAACACGTCGCGGGACTGGCGCAGCGCCGCGCGGCCCCGGTCGGTCATGGTGAACCGCCCCTGCCGCCCATAGGTCGCGACATTGATGCAGCAATGGTTCTGCGGGTCCTGCCTGCCCGACCAGCGATACCAGGGCGAAAACACCGACCCGATGAACCCGATCACCGAGACGGCGCGTTCCCCGTCATCGCTGATCCCGTCGATATACCACCAGGCATAGCCATCGGGCGGAACCTGCGTGCGGAAATCCGGTCGCGTTGGGCCGCCTCCGCCGCGTGCCGCCCCGAACTCAGCGCCATTGGCACACCCGCCCCCGGATGCACCCCGCCCCCCGCCAGATACAGCCCCGTCAGCCGGGTTCGTGTGCCGGGCCGCAGAAAGGTCGCCAGCGCCCCATTCGGGCTGAGCCCGTAAAGCGCCCCTTGTGAGTGCGGGAACATCTGCGCGAAGCGCGCAGGCGTGGTCAGCGGCGTCGCGCTCGGCTGCGGGTCCAGATGCAGGCCGAAACGCGCCAGCCGCTGAAAGGGGTCGGTGTTGCATGGGGGCTCCGTCGTCGCGCCAGGCCGCAGGGGCGGGGCATTGAGGATGAATTGAAAACGCTCTGGCCCATCGGGCGCGCCATGGGCGCGGTCCTGCGCGCAGACATAGATCGTGGGGTCCTGCGGGACCGCACCGCGCGCCAGCGGGCCGAATTCGCGGCCCGGATCATCGGCGAAGAACACTGTATGATAGGCCAGCGCATCGCGGCCCAGACCGTGCGGGGCGATCCGGCCTGCGATGGTCCAGACATGCGCCGACAGGCTGCGGGGATGGGTCTGGCGGCGGGGCAGGGCGCGGCGGGGGGTGTCCAGCAGCGCGGTCAGCGCGGCCGGATCGCCATTGAACACGATCTGCCCGCAATCCAGGTCCGTCCCGTCCGACAGGCGCAGCCCCGTGACCTGCCCGCCCTGTGTCAGGATCGCGGCGACTGGCGTGTTCAGCCGCAACCGCCCGCCACAGCGCTGCAACAGATCCACCAGCGCCTGCGCCAGCGCCGCCATGCCGCCGCGCACCGTCCAGACGCCCGCAGCCTCGGCCTGCCAGATCAGGCCCAGCACCGCCGGGGCCGAAAGCGGGTTGCCCCCGACATAGGTCGCGTAGCGCCCGAAAAGCTGACGCAGATGCGGGTCGGAAAACCGCGCGGCCAGCATGGCCTGCAGGCTGCGACCGGGCCGCAGCCAGGGCAGCAGATGCGGGCGCGCAAGCGCGGCCCTTGCGGCCCCCAGCGCGTCGGGGCGCGCGCGCTCCATGACGGGCGCGCGAAAGGCATCGAACAGCGCGCGGGTCTCACTCTCGAACCGGGTGAATTCGGCCTGCGCGCGCGCGCCGAATGCCGCCCCGATCCGCGCGGCATTGGCCTCGGCGTCGGGCAACAGGTCCAGCGTGGTGCCATCGGCCCAGTAATGCCGCGCCAGCACAGGCAGGGGATCGAGCGTCAGGCTACCCGCCATCTCCTCACCCGCTGCCGCGAACAGATCGTCCAGCACGCGGCGCAGGGTCAGAACGGTGGGCCCGGCATCGACCGGGCCGGCCTGTGAATCGACCACGCGCAATTTCCCGCCCGGCCAGCCATGCGCCTCATACACCGTGACATCGCGCCCGGCGGCGGCCAGCCGGATGGCAGCGGCCAAACCGCCCATCCCGGCCCCGATCACCGCCACGCTGTCTTTTTCCGCACTCATGTCAGGAATTCTTGACTCTTTGCGCAAAACTGTCCAGTCTTATTTACACATTTGATGTCTATAAGGGCTGACAGCAGCCGGAAAGCAAGAGGTCGCCATGGATCTGAGCAAGCGAATCGACCGCGCCATGAGTGCGGCCATTGCCCGCGCACAAGGCCCCGAGGGTGAGGCCCCCGCGCGTCTGGCCGCTGCGCTGAATTATGCCGTCACCCCCGGGGGTGCGCGGATTCGCCCCACGATCTGCCTGTCGGTCGCGCTGGCCTGCGGTGATGACCGCCCGCGTCTGGCCGATTCCGCCGCCACGGCGCTGGAACTGATCCATTGCGCCAGCCTTGTGCATGACGATCTGCCTGCCTTTGACGATGCCGATTTCCGGCGCGGCAAGCCGACGATCCACCTGGCCTATTCCGAACCGCTGGCCGTGCTGACAGGTGACAGTCTGATCATCGCGGCCTTTGACACGCTGGCGCGGGTCGCCCCCGATGACGCGCTGCGCGCGCTGCGGCTGGTCGCGTTGCTGGCGCATCACACGGGCATGCCGAATGGCATCTGCGCGGGGCAGGGATGGGAGAGCGAGGCGCGCGTCGATCTGCGCGCCTATCACCGCTCCAAGACCGCCGCGCTGTTCGTGGCCGCGACCCAGATGGGCGCGCTGGCCGCCGGGCACGAGCCCGAGCCGTGGGAAGAGCTCGGCGCCCGCATTGGCGAGGCGTTTCAGGTCGCCGATGACCTGCGCGATGCGCTTTATGATGAGGGCGCGCTGGGCAAGCCCGCGGGGCAGGATGCCACCCATGCCCGCCCCTCGGCGGTGGATGAACTGGGCGTGCAGGGCGCGATCAAGCGGCTGCAGGATATCCTCAGCGGGGCCATCGCCTCGATCCCCTCCTGCCCGGGCGAGGCGCAACTGGCGCAGTTGGTCCGCATCTATGCCGAACGGATGACCCCGGTCGCACCTGTCCGGGTCTAGGCGCGTGTTGGACGCAGGCGCTCCGCCGCACACCCTGCGCCCGGCGGGCTGGATAAACCGGCTGGCGGCTTCGCCCCGGTTTCAGGCCTTTTGCGCTCGCGTCCCTGGCCTGAGCACCATCGCCCGGCGCGAAGGGGCGGCGCTTTTCGATCTGATGCAGGGCTTTGTGCAAAGCCAATGCCTGAGCGCGCTGGTGGAATTGCGCGTGCTGCACCTGCTGGCCGATGGGCCATCGGATGCGGCCTCGGTTGCGGCCCTGACACAAGTGCCGCCAGAACGGATGCAGGTGCTGCTGCAGGCGGGCGCGGCCATGAAATTGCTGCGCCGCCGGGGCGATCGCTTTGCCCTGTCGCGGCGCGGTGCGGCGTTTATCGCTGTGCCGGGGCTGGAGGATATGGTGCGCCATCACCGCGTGCTCTACGCCGACCTGGCCGATCCGGTCGCCTTTGTCCGGGGTAACAGTGACCCCGATCTGGCGCGCTTCTGGCCCTATGTCTTTGGCGCGACCGGACCGATGGATGCGGATGTCACCGCGCGCTATTCGCGCCTGATGGCCGACAGCCAACGGCTCGTGGCGGAAGAGGCGCTGGCGCATGTCTCGCTGTCGCGCGCGCGGCGGCTGATGGATGTGGGCGGCGGCACGGGCGCGTTCCTGCGCGCCGTGCGCGCGCGCTACCCGAAGCTGGAGCTTGTGCTGTTCGATCTGCCCGATGTGGTGGCGCAGGCAGCCCTGCCCGACGGGATCACGCGCCATGGCGGATCGTTTCGAACCGATTCGCTGCCTGGCGGGGCGGATGTGATCAGCCTTGTGCGCGTCCTCTATGACCACGCGGATGACACAGTGCTGGCACTGTTGCGCAGGGTTCATGCGGCCCTGCCGCCTGGCGGGCGCGTCCTGATTGTCGAGCCGATGTCCGGCGGCACAAAGCCCGATCCGCAGACCGATGTGTATTTCGCGGTTTACACCATGGCCATGCAGACCGGCCGCACCCGCAGCCCGGCCGAGATTGCAGTGCTGCTGCGCAAGGCGGGGTTCGAGGGTGTTTCGCGCCCGATGGGCAAGCGCGCCTATCTGGCGCGCGCCCTCACGGCGCAGCGCCCGGCACAGGAAAAAGGTGCAGGAAGTGTCAATGTTGGTTGACAGCTATGTATGTATCGCTAGAATTACAGTCAGACTTGTTGAGTCGAGTTGACAGGTCCAGGGCAACAGCAGATCAGGGGAGAGCCGCTGTGCATACCGACGCCATCATCCTGTCCGCACCGCGCCAGCTGGCGCTGGGAACGGTCGGCCTGAAGGCGCCGGGGCCGCGCGATCTGGTCGTGCGGGTGGACCATTCAGGCATCTCGACCGGCACGGAAAAGCTGTTCTGGACGGGCGAAATGCCGCCCTTTCCCGGCATGGGCTATCCGCTTGTCCCCGGCTACGAGGCCGCGGGCGAAGTGATCGAGGCCGGGGTCGAATCGGGCTTCAAGCCCGGCGAGCGGGTCTTTGTGCCCGGCGCGAATTGTTTTGAAGCAGGCGAACAGGGGCCGGTCTTCGGTCTCTTTGGCGGCGCAGCGCGAACTCTTGTCACAGATGCAAAGCGGGTCACCCGCATTGATCCCGGCATAGGCGCAGCAGGCGCACTTCTGGCACTGGCCGCCACAGCCCGCCACGCGGTGGCGGGCGCATATGCCACCATGCCCGACCTTGTGGTTGGGCATGGTGTGCTTGGCCGCCTGATTGCCCGCATCGTCATCGCCAGCGGCGCCCCCGCGCCCCAGGTATGGGAAGTCAATCCAGCCCGGCAGGGTGGGGCGACCGGCTATCCGGTCTGCCACCCCGATGAGGATGAGCGCCGCGATTACACCTGCATCATGGATGCCTCTGGCGCCGAGGGGCTGATCGATCAGCTTGTCGGGCGCCTGGCGAAGAATGGCGAGTTGGTGCTGGCGGGGTTCTATACCCAGCCGCTGCAATTCGCCTTTGTCCCTGCCTTCATGCGCGAGGCGCGGCTGCGTATCGCCGCCGAATGGCAGCCCGACGACCTGACCGCCACGCGCGATCTGATCGAGCGCGGCGCGCTGTCGCTTGACGGGCTGATCACGCATCACGCCCGGCCCGATCAGGCCGCAAGCGCTTACGAGACGGCCTTCAGCGATCCTGAATGCCTGAAAATGATCCTCGACTGGGAGAGCACTGCATGACCCTCGACATCCCGAATCTGAAGGATTTCGACCAGCGCCTGCGCGATGAAGCACAGGAAGAACCGACGCTGGAAGTGCCGCAATCCGAGCCGACCAAGCATACCCAGATCATCGCGATCTATGGCAAGGGTGGCATCGGCAAGAGCTTCACGCTGGCGAATCTGTCCTGCATGATGGCCGAACAGGGCAAGCGCGTGCTGCTGATCGGCTGTGACCCGAAATCCGACACGACCTCGCTCTTGTTCGCGGGCAAGGCCTGTCCCACGATCATCGAAACCTCGACCCGCAAGAAACTGGCGGGCGAGGAAGTGGCCATCGGCGATGTCTGCTTCAAGCGCAATGGCGTCTTCGCAATGGAGCTTGGCGGCCCGGAAGTGGGTCGCGGCTGCGGGGGGCGGGGCATCATCCACGGGTTCGAACTGCTGGAAAAGCTCGGCTTTCATGACTGGGATTTCGACTATGTGCTGCTCGACTTCCTGGGCGATGTGGTCTGCGGCGGCTTTGGCCTGCCGATCGCGCGCGATATGGCGCAGAAGGTGATCCTGGTCGGGTCGAACGACCTGCAATCGCTGTATGTGGCCAATAATGTCTGCTCGGCGGTGGAATATTTCCGCAAGATGGGCGGCAATGTCGGTGTCGCAGGGTTGGTGATCAACAAGGATGACGGCTCGGGCGAGGCGCAGGCTTTCGCGAAGGCTGTCGACATCCCCGTGCTGGCAGAGATCCCGGCGGCGGACGATCTGCGCAAGAAATCCGCGAATTACCAGATTGTGGGCACCAGTGAGAGCCAGTGGGGCGCGCTGTTCGCCGGGCTGGCCGAGCAGGTGTCCGATGCGCCCCCGGTTCATCCGCAACCGCTGGATCAGGACGGGCTGCTGGGCCTGTTCGACAGCAAGGATACCGGCGGCGATGTGGTGCTGGAACCGGCCACCGATGCCGACATGCGCGGCAAGAACGCCAAGCCCAAGGAAAGCCTGGAAGTGGTGTATGACGATGCCTGAGGATTTTGCCGATAAGAAGATTGGGGGGCCAGCCCCCCAAGCCCCCCGGGATATTTCTGCAAAGATGAAAGGGGAGGCGGTGTATGACAGTGCCGCCGATGCCCCTGTGGAGCAGGTGATCGAGCGCGCGCCGGCTGCTGAGGGTGCGTCCGAGGCTGTGACCTCTGATGGCATGGGCTGCCATGCGCCGGGCGAGCAGATGGAAGCGCAGGCGCGCGCATCGGGCAATGGCGCGGTGCTGGACCAGTTTGCCAAGGACTATCCGACCGGGCCGCATGACAAGCCCGAATCCATGTGCCCGGCCTTTGGCAGCTTGCGCGTGGGGTTGCGGATGCGGCGGGTGGCGACAGTGCTGTCAGGCTCGGCCTGCTGCGTCTATGGCCTGACCTTTGTGTCGCATTTCTACGGCGCGCGGCGGTCGGTGGGCTATGTGCCCTTCAGTTCCGAGACGCTCGTTACCGGCAAGCTGTTCGAGGATATCCGCGATTCGGTCCATGAGATGGCCGACCCGGACCGCTATGACGCGATTGTCGTGACCAATCTATGCGTGCCGACGGCCTCGGGCGTGCCGTTGCGGTTGTTGCCGAAAGAGATCAATGGCGTGCGGATCGTGGGCATTGATGTGCCGGGTTTCGGCGTGCCGACCCATGCCGAGGCCAAGGATGTGCTGGC
>PWWF01000361.1 GCA_003561595.1 Paracoccaceae bacterium
CTTGCTTGCCGTTTGCGGGCGGGGTGGCTCAGGCAAGAAAACCCAGCAGCGCCTCTGCCGTGGCCTCGGGCGCAGTATCGGGAAAGAAATGCCCGCCCGGCACACTGGCCGCCTGCATCTGTTCCAGCCTGTCAGCCCATGTGGCCGGGATGTCATAGGCCTGCGCCATCGCCCCCTGCGCCCCATAGAGAACCAGCGCCGGACAGGTTACCCTGCGCCCCAGATCGGCCGTATCCAGCGCCAGATCATGTTGCAGCGTCGCGCGGTAATCCTGACACATGCCGAAAATCACCTCCGCCCGTCGCCAGGCCGCGCGACAGGCGGCCAGCGCCTTGGCGTCAAAATCCTCCAGCCGCGCGCCGCCCCAGCCCAGCAGGCAGCTTTCGAAATAGTAGTCGGGGTCGGCGGCAATCAATGTCTCGGGGAAAGGATGCGGCTGGGCGAGAAAGAACCAGTGATAATAGCTGCGCGCCACCTGATGGGTCAGGCGCGACAGCAGCATTTCGGTCGGCACGATATCCATCAGTGTCAGGCTGGCAATCCGTCCGGGCGCATCCAGCGCCATCCGATGCGCCACGCGCGCGCCCCGGTCATGCCCGACCAGATGGAAGGTCGCGAAACCCAGAGCCTCCATCAGGGCAAGCTGGTCCTGCCCCATCGTCCGGAAACTGTAGCCCGCGCAATCCTGCGGCGCCCCCTGCCCCGGCACGCTGGACGCGCCATAGCCGCGCAGATCTGCCGCAACCACTGTGAAACGATCCGCAAGCCGCGCGGCAATCGGCCCCCACATCGCGCGGTTCTGCGGAAATCCGTGCAGCAGCAGCGCAGGCGGCCCGTCGCCCCCGATACTGCAGGCGATCTCGACCTCGCCCAGCCTGATCCGCGTCTCGCGCATGGCCACGCCCCCTTTGCCACAGTCGGGGCGCAGCATCGACCGCCCGTCGGGGGCGGTCAAGCCTCAGGCATGGTCAGCGCAGGCGCAGATCGGCCTGATCGCCCTGCCCCTGATCCGAGATGAAGCGCAGTGTTGATCCGTCGCGCAGCACAAGCTGGCAATTATACGGATCGCCCGAACTGCCGAATTCCAGCGTGCGGCAGAAATACCCGTCGCGCCATTCCCATTGACCGCTGACATTCATCCCGAAGCCGCGCCCGGTGATCTGACCCTGCGGCAGAACCTCCAGCCGCACACCAAAACGCGCCAGTTCGCGCCCCTCGACCAGCGACCGGAAGGTGCTTTCCTCGCGCACGGGCTGAAAATCTGCCAGCGCCGGTGCGGCGATCAGCAGGGCGGATGTGGCAAGGGCAAAGAGTTTGCGCATGATGACCCCTCTGAGCAATCGGATATGACGAATGTACGGCCCGGCCCGCAGATCGGTTTCATCACCAGCGCATTTTTTTCAGCGCGACAGCCCCAGCACATCGATCATGCTGTATTCGCCCGGCCCCTGCCCCTGCGCCCAGATCGCGGCCCGCAGCGCACCGCGCGCAAACAGCGCCCGGTCCGACGCAACATGGCGCAGCACGATCCGCTCACCATCGCCTGCAAAGATCACGTCATGCTCGCCGACATAATCGCCGCCCCGGATCGCGTGAAAGCCGATCGCGCGCGCAGGGCGCGCCCCCGTGATCCCGTCGCGCCCCCGATCCGCCACATCGGCCAGCGCCACATCGCGCCCCGCGGCGGCCGCCTCGCCCAGCATCAGCGCCGTGCCCGAGGGGGCGTCGACCTTGTGGCGGTGATGGGCCTCGACAATCTCGATGTCATAGTCACTGCCCAGCGCCTGCGCGATCTGCCGCGTCAGCGTGACCAGCAGGTTCACGCCCAGGCTCATATTGCCTGCCCGCACGATCCGCCCCGTTTGCCCGGCCCGCGCGATGGCGGCCAGATCATCCTCGGAAAACCCGGTGGTGCCGATCACATGCGCGACCCCGGCCTCTGCCGCCTGTTCGGCCAGCGCGACCGACACCGCAGGCGCGGTGAAATCGATCACCGCATCCGAGACTGCCAGTGCCTCGGCCCAGTCATCGGTCACGACCAGCCCGCGCGCGCTGGCACCCATCGCCGTGCCCAGATCGCGCCCGACCCAGTCATGCCCCGCACGTTCAATCACCGCCGACAGCGTGGCACCCTCTGCGCCATCGATCTGCTGTATCAGCATCTGCCCCATCCGCCCCGAGCCGCCCATGACTGCCATGCGAACCATTCCAAGACCCTTTCCTGCCGATCACATCTGCGCGTAAACGCGCGCATCCTTAGCCCCGGGCGCGAAAAATGGCAAAGCCTCGTTGCGCGCGGGGGGCGCTTCTCTTAAAACCCTCGCATGGCAAAGACACGTATCAACCCGCAAAAGGGCCCGTCGCAACGGCAATTGCGCGTGGGCGAATTGATCCGCCGCAACCTGTCCGAGGTTCTGGCGCGCGGAGATGTGCATGACCCCGAACTGGGCCGCGTGCCGATCACGGTCAGCGAGGTCCGCGCCTCGCCCGATCTGCGCATCGCGACAGCCTTTGTCATGCCGCTGGGCGGGCAGGATCAGGCCGGAACACTGACCGCGCTGCGCCGCAACACCGCAGAGCTGCGCCATCTGGTCGCGCGCGGGCTGGCGCTGAAATACGCGCCCGATCTGCGCTTTCAGATCGATGAAAGCTTTGATCGCATGGATGAAACGCGCCGCCTGTTGCAGCAGGACCGTGTGCGGCGCGACATCGCAGGCGGAACGGACAGCGATGGGCAGACGGGCTAGGGCCATCATCGCCGCGCTGGCGCTAATGCTTCCGGCCGCGCAGGCCCAGGCCGATTGCACCCGCACCGAATATCACGGCAGCAGCTTCACCTATTGCGCCGCGCATATCGATGATGACCTGCGCCTGTTCCTCTATGGGGCCGAAGGCGAGGTGTTCGGCAATTTCCGCAACATTGATGAGGCGCTGGCCCAGGACGGCAAGCGCCTGGCCTTTGCGATGAACGGGTCGATGTATCACCCCGACCGCAGCCCCGTGGGTCTGTATATCGAGGATGGCCAGGAATTCTCCGGCCTTGTCACGCGCGAGGGGCCGGGCAATTTCGGCCTGCTGCCCAATGGCGTGTTCTGCATTGAAGAGGCGCGCTTTACCCTTCTGGAAAGCCGCAGATTCGGCGATGACCCGCCGCAATGCCGCTTTGCCGCGCAAAGCGGGCCGATGCTGGTCATTGATGAAGAGTTTCATCCCCGCTTCATCCCGGATTCGGACTCGCGACTGATCCGCAACGGGGTCGGCGTGTCGCCCGACGGGATGCAGGCGTTTTTCGTGATCGCCAATACCCGCGTCAATTTTCTGGAATTCGCGCAGTTCTTCCGCGACTATCTGGGCCTGCCGCAGGCGCTGTATCTGGATGGCAATGTCTCGCGCCTGCATGCGCCCGATATGCGGCGCTCGGACTGGGGCACGCTGCTGGGGCCGATCGTGGGCAAGGTCGTTGACGCGGGCGACGTCCCGCAATAGGACCGCGCGCGGGCAGCAAGACGAGGGATCATGGGACGCAAGCGCAAGGGCCGCGCCATTTCGGGCTGGCTGATCGTGGACAAGCCCGCAGGCGTCACATCGACCGCCGTCGTGGGCAAGGTGCGCTGGGCGTTGCAGGCGCAAAAGGCAGGCCATGCGGGCACGCTGGACCCGGCCGCGACAGGCGTGCTGGCCGTGGCGCTGGGCGAGGCAACAAAGACCGTGCCCTACATCACCGAGGCGCTGAAATGCTACCGTTTCAGCGTGCAGCTGGGGCAGGCCACCACCACCGATGATGCCGAGGGCACGGTCATCGCATCCTCGGACCTGCGCCCGCAGGATGCCGGGATCGAGGCCGCGCTTGCCCGCTTTCGCGGCCAGATCGAGCAGGTCCCGCCCCAGTTTTCCGCCGTCAAGGTCGAGGGCGAGCGCGCCTATGACATCGCCCGCGCAGGCGACGAGATGGAGCTTGCCGCCCGCCCCCTCTGGGTCGATCGGCTGGAGATGGTCGCCCGCCCGGATGCCGACACGGTCGAGTTGGAGATGGTCTGCGGCAAGGGGGGCTATGTGCGCGCCATCGCGCGCGATCTGGGGCAGGGCTTGGGCTGTCATGGCCATGTCGGCTGGCTGCGGCGGCTATGGTCCGGCCCGTTCCGGGCCGAAGAGGGGCTGACCCTCGATCAGATCGACGCGCTGGCCCATTCCCCCGATCTCGACGCGCATCTGCATCCGCTGGAAACAGGTCTTGCGGATCTGCCCGAACTGCCCGCCACGCCCGAAGGGGCCGCTCGCCTGCGCAACGGCAACCCCGGCGAGGTCACCCATGCCAATGTCGAATATGGCAATACCGCATGGGCCAGCCATGCAGGCCGCGCCGTGGCCGTCGGCACCTACCGCGCCGGGATGCTGCACCCCCATCGCGTGTTCAACCAGCCATGAGCGACTGGCCCGGCGCCATCACCCGCAGCCATGTCAAGGGCGACGCGCCCTCGACCGCGGTGTATTCCCCCTGCGAGGCGTATCGCTACCTGCTGACCCGCGCATGGGCGCCCGATCAGGGCAAGGCGCTGTTCATCATGCTCAACCCCTCCACCGCGACGGAACGGCAGAACGACCCCACGGTGGAACGCTGCGAACGCCGCGCCCGCACGCTGGGCTTCGGCGCGTTCCGGGTGTGCAACATCTTTGCCTATCGCGCCACCGACCCGCGCGCCATGCGCGCCGCGCCCGACCCTGTCGGCCCCTGGAACGATGCCGCCATCCTGGACAGCCTGCCCTGGGCCGACTGCATCATCTGCGCCTGGGGCACGCATGGCGCGCATCTGGATCGCGGACCGCAGGTCGAACGCCTGCTGCGCGCGGCAGGTGCGCCTCTGTGGCATCTGGGGCTCAGCAAGGCCGGGCACCCCAAACACCCGCTCTATATCGGCTATGCGGTCCAGCCGCAGCCCTGGCACCCGCCTGCCTGAGCGCACAAGCCTTGCACGCCCCGCACGCGCCGATTAGGTGATGCGAAACCCTTTTCCCTGACCGGAGCAAGTGCCATGGCGTCCTACCAGTTTGTCTATCACATGGATGGTGTCTCCAAGACCTATCCCGGCGGCAAGAAATGTTTCGAGAATATCCGCCTGAACTTCCTGCCCGGCGTCAAGATCGGCGTGGTGGGCGTGAACGGCGCGGGCAAATCCACGCTCTTGCGCATCATGGCCGGTCAGGACAAGGATTTCACGGGCGAGGCCTGGGCCGCCAAGGGCGCGCGCGTGGGCTATCTGCCGCAGGAACCGGAGCTGGATGCCAGCCTCGATGTGCGCGGCAATGTCATGCTGGGCGTGGCCGAGAAACAGGCCAAGCTGGAACGCTACAATGAGCTTGCCATGAACTACTCGGATGAGACGGCCGAGGAAATGGCCGAATTGCAGGACCAGATCGACGCCGAAAACCTCTGGGACCTCGACAGCCAGATCGATGTCGCGATGGAAGCCCTGCGCTGCCCCCCGGATGCGGCCAGCGTCGACACCCTTTCAGGCGGGGAACGTCGCCGCGTGGCGCTGTGCAAGCTGCTCTTGGAAGCGCCCGACATGCTGCTGCTGGACGAACCCACCAACCACCTTGACGCCGAAACCATCGCCTGGCTGCAAAAGCACCTGATCGAGTACAAGGGCACCATCCTGATCGTCACCCATGACCGCTATTTCCTGGATGACATCACTGGCTGGATCCTCGAACTCGACCGTGGCCGCGGCATCCCGTATGAGGGGAATTATTCCGCCTGGCTGGAGCAAAAGGCCAAACGCCTCGCGCAAGAGGCCCGCGAGGACAAGGCGCGCCAGAAATCGCTGGAGCGCGAGCTGGAATGGATCCGCGCAGGCGCGAAAGCCCGCCAGACCAAATCCAAGGCCCGCATTCAGGCCTATGAGGAAAAGGCCAGCCAGTCCGAGCGCGAAAAACTCAGCCGCGCGCAGATCATCATCCCCAACGGTCCCCGTCTGGGCGGCAAGGTCATAGAGATCGAGGGTTTGAAAAAGGGCTATGGCGACCGCCTGCTGATCGAGGACCTCTCCTTCGCGCTGCCCCCCGGCGGCATTGTCGGCGTGATCGGCCCCAATGGTGCAGGCAAATCCACC
>PWWF01000133.1 GCA_003561595.1 Paracoccaceae bacterium
CGCACCATCTGCCTGCCGATCCCCCAGACCATCGAGTTGATCGACAATGCCCGCGGCGCCAAGCTGATCGAGGCGATTGCCACCTATGGCACCGATTCCGGGTCCGAGGCCAATTTCCAACCGACCGAGGCCGGCAAGGCGCGCGCGCTCGATGCGCTTGCCCAGTCGGAATATTACGGCGCCATGCCGGTGCCGCTGGCCATGTATGAGGAACAGATCCGAAAGCAGTCGATCCGCAATATCCAGATCACGCGGCGGCAGTTGAAAATCGCGATGGGCGATCTGATCCTGCCCCCGACCCTGATGGACGATCTGGGGCCTGCGGTCAGTTCGGGCCGGTCGATCCTGATGTATGGCCCGCCAGGAAACGGCAAATCCTCTATCTCGAACGGGATTCGCGCCGCGATGGGCGACCGCATCTATGTGCCGCGTGCCGTGGTCCATGCAGGCCAGATCGTCAGCGTCTACGACCCGATCGTGCATACCGTTGCCGAAACCTCTGAGGATAATCCGTCGCTGCTGCGCCAGACCGGCAACCGCTTCGACAACCGCTATGTGTTCTGCGAACGGCCCACCGTCATCACGGGCGGCGAGCTGACGCTCGACATGCTGGACCTGAAATTCAACCCCGTGTCGCGCACCTATCAGGCGTCCCTGCAGTTCAAGGCCACGGGCGGCGTGTTCATCATCGACGACCTTGGCCGCCAGGAAGAGCCGCCGCAGGCCATCGTGAACCGCTGGATCGTCCCAATGGAAATGAATTACGACATCCTGTCACTGCAATCGGGCGAGAAATTCATCGTGCCCTTCGACACGCTGGTGATCTTTTCGACCAACTTCCACCCGAATGAGATTTTCGACCAGGCCGCGCTGCGCCGGATATTCTACAAGATCAAGATCGATGGCCCCAGCCAGTCGGATTTCCTGAAGATTTTCGCGATGGTCGCGCGCAAGCGCCAGATCCCGCTGGACGAAGACACCGTCATTCACCTGATCCAGAACAAATACCCGACCATCAACAATGTCTATGCGAATTATCAGCCGCTCTTCCTAATCGACCAGATGGTGCATATCTGCGATTTCGAAGGCAAGCCGCGCCATATGTCACCCGAGCTGATCGACCGGGCATGGAAGAACATGTTTGTCCAGCTTGAAGAAATTGCGCGCTGAGCCCTGTGCTCAGACCACATCCTCGGCGCGGGCTTCGAGCACGTCAAAGGGCACGCCCGGTTCCTGCTTGGCGCAGCGGATCACCAGCGAGGTCTTGACCGTGGTCACATTCTGCGCCGCCAGCAATTCCTCGGTCAGAAAGCGCTGAAAGGTCGAAAGGTCGGGCGCCACGCATTTCAGGATGAAATCGATCTCGCCATTGAGCATGTGACACTCGCGCACCAGCGGCCAGTTGCGGCAGCGTTCTTCGAACCGGGTCAGGTCGGCCTCGGCCTGCGAATTCAGCCCGACCATGGCGAAGACCTGCACCTCGAACCCCAGATCGCGGGCGCTGACCTCGGCATGATAGCCGCGGATATAGCCCTGCTCTTCCAGCACGCGCACCCGCCGCAGGCAGGGGGGCGCTGAAATGCCCACGCGTTTGGCCAGTTCGACATTGGTCATGCGGCCATCGGCCTGCAATTCCGCCATGATCTTGCGGTCAATCGGATCCAGTTTTCCGCCCGACATGCGTATTCCCTTATCTGTTTTGCCGGTTTGTACGCTGCACGTGGGTTTTGCGCAATAATCTTTCAACATTGCGCAAGATTTTTTCGCCAACTCCGCTCCGGTTTTCGCCCCTTGTGCTGGCGGGCTGAGTGCATAGATTGCCCGGCGAGTCGCTGACGAAAGGACGCTCTGCAATGGCTGATACGCGCCACACCAAGCTACTGATCATCGGGTCCGGCCCTGCCGGATACACTGCCGCTGTCTACGGTGCGCGCGCCATGCTGCAACCGATTCTGGTGCAGGGCATTCAGCCCGGCGGGCAATTGACCATCACGACCGAGGTCGAGAACTGGCCCGGCGACACGATGGTCACAGGCCCCGACCTGATGATCCGGATGGAGGCCCATGCCCGCGAGATGGGGACCGAGATCATCACCGATCATATCTCAAACCTCGATCTGTCCGCGCGCCCCTTCACGGCCAAGGGTGATGGCGGCGCGGTCTATACTGCCGATGCCGTGGTTCTGGCCACCGGCGCACAGGCCCGTTGGCTTGGCCTGCCGTCCGAGGAGAAATACAAAGGCATGGGCGTCTCGGCCTGCGCGACCTGTGACGGGTTTTTCTATCGCGGCAAGGAGGTCGTGGTCATTGGTGGCGGCAATACCGCCGTCGAAGAAGCGCTGTTTCTGACCAATTTCGCCAGCAAGGTGACGCTGGTCCATCGCCGCGACAGCCTGCGCGCCGAGAAGATCCTGCAACACCGGCTGTTCAACAACCCCAAGGTCGAGGTGATCTGGGACCACACGCTGGACGAGGTTCTGGGCGACACGGATGCCCCCGGAGTCGAAGGGGTGCGCCTGCGCCATGTCACCACCGGCGCCACGCAGGATCTGGCCTGTGCGGGTCTGTTCATTGCCATCGGCCACAGCCCGGCCAGCGAGTTGGTCAAGGACCAACTGAAAATGCAGGAGGGCGGCTATGTCTGGGTCGAGCCGGGGACCACGCGCACCTCGGTGCCCGGTGTCTTTGCGGCAGGCGATCTGACCGACCATACTTATCGTCAGGCCGTGACCAGCGCAGGCATGGGTTGCATGGCAGCACTGGACGCCGAGAAATTCCTGGCAGAACAGAGTTAACGCAGGATCGGCTCCAACGGGTCATAGAGCGCGCGGCCGCTCCAGGCGGCCTCGCCAAAGGCCAGTTCGGGCAGCGTGTCGGGCTTGTAGCGCAGGCGGCGCAATTCGGCCTCGGTCACCAGCGCGCGGCGGGTCACCACGCCCTCTGGGTCGCGCCAGTCGGGGTCCAGCGTGCCGCCCGTGATGGTGGCGTGAAAATAGATATCGACCTGATGAAAGGTGCTGCCGGGATCGTGGAATTCATTGACCAGACAGGGCGCGCCCACGGCAATCTCCAGCCCGCATTCCTCGCGGATTTCGCGGCGCAGGTTGTCGGGCAGCGATTGCCCGGCCTCGACCCCGCCGCCGGGCGCGCACCACAGGTCACTTTGCCCGTCGGGCCAGGCATTGACCAGCAGCAGCCGGTCCTGATGCAGCAGAACGGCGCGCACGGCCAGTCGCGGGCGGTTCATTTCGGCAAGATCCCTCTGGTTTGGTGCCGGGCTTCCCTTATATATGACCCATGCGAGCCATCATGACAGCCCTTGTGTTAGCCCCTGCCCCGGTCGCCGCCGATTGCGTCGTGCTTTTGCACGGGCTTGCGCGCACCGAAAACTCCATGCTGGTGTTGGAAGAGGTGCTGAACCTGCATGGCTATCAGGTGGTCAATCACGGCTATCCATCGACAGCCGCGCCGATCGACGAGTTAATGGGTCATGTGGGCGAAGCGGTGGCGCAATGCGATGGCGGCCCCATCCATTTCGTCACGCATTCGATGGGCGGAATTCTGGCGCGCGGCTGGCTGGCGCGCAACCGGCCTGACGAAATGGGGCGCGTGGTCATGATGGCACCGCCCAATCACGGCTCGGAACTGGTGGATGTCTTTTCGGATTTCGAGGCGTTTTCCTGGTTCAACGGCCCGGCCGGGCTGGAGCTGGGCACAAAGCACGATTCCACGCCGGGCAGCCTGCCGGAATTTCCGGATTACGACCTCGGGATCATCGCGGGGGCGATGTCACTCAACCCGCTGACATCCGCGCTGATCGAGGGGGCGGATGATGGCAAGGTCTCGGTCGAAAGTACGAAACTGCCGGGCATGCGCGATCATCTGGTGCTGCCGGTCACACATACGTTCATGATGAACAACCCGATGGTCATGGCCGAGGTAATGGAATTCCTGGACAACGGCACATTTGATCATGACATCACGCTGGCCGAGGCGCTGCGCCGGATCGCGACACCCTAGCCGCGCAGCGGGGTGATGTGATTGACATGCCCCATCTTGCGGCCCGCCCGGATGTCGGGCTTGCCATACAGATGCAGCGCCGTGCCGGGTGCGCGCAGCAGGTCCGGCAGCCTGTCCATGTCATCGCCAATCAGGTTGGTCATGGTCACATCACTATGGCGCTGCCCGTCGCCAAGCGGCAGGTCGGCCACCGCGCGGATATGCTGTTCGAACTGATCGACTGCGCAGCCATTCTGGGTCCAATGCCCGGAATTGTGCACGCGCGGGGCAATCTCGTTCACCACCAGCGCTTGCGGCGTCACGAATATCTCGACCCCCAGGACACCGACATAATTCAGCGCATTCAGGATATTGGCGGCCATAAGTATGGCATCGGTCCGCTGCGCCGCGCCCAGACGCGCAGGCACGCGCGTTTCGCGCAGAATGCCGGATTTGTGCAGGTTTTCACCCGGATCAAACGCCGCCACCGCCCCGTCACTGCCCCGCGCGGCGATGACAGAGATTTCGTGGGTAAAGGGCACCACCCCTTCCAGTATGGCCGGGGCGTCCTGCATCGCCGCCCAAGCGGATGCGATGTCGTCACTGCTTTCCAGCCGCGCCTGCCCCTTGCCGTCGTAACCCATGCGGCGGGTTTTCAGGATCGCGGGCGCACCGAGTTGCCCAAGCGCCTGTGCCAGATCCTCGGCGCTGTCCACTGCGGCGAACGGGGCCGTCTGCAACCCCAGATCGCGCAGAAAGGTCTTTTCGGTCAGCCGATCCTGCGACACGGCAAGCGCCTTTCGGCCGGGGCGCACAGGGCAAAGCGGCTCCAGCAGGTCGAGCACTGCAGTCGGCACATTCTCGAATTCCAGCGTCACGACATCGACGGCAGCGGCAAAGGCCGTCAGCGCGTCGCAATCGTCCCATGCAGCGTTTGTGACAGCATAAGCCACATCGGCGGCCGGAATATGGGGTGCAGGGTCGTATATGTGACAGCGATAGCCCAGCCGCGCCGCAGCGACAGACAGCATGCGCCCCAGTTGTCCGCCGCCCAGAATGCCAATCACACTGCCCTGTGCCAGCGGCTCAGTCATCTTGCGGCACCTCTGGGATGGACGCCGACAGCTCGTCGCGCCACGAATCCAGCCGGGCGGCAAGGGCGGTATCGTTCAGCGCCAGGATGCCTGCCGCCATCAGCCCGGCATTGGCCGCGCCCGCCGCCCCGATGGCCATGGTCGCAACCGGAAAGCCGCGCGGCATCTGGACGATGGAATAGAGGCTGTCGACCCCGGACAGCGCCCGCGTCTGGACCGGCACGCCGATCACCGGCACCCGCGTCTTGGAGGCCATCATCCCCGGCAGATGCGCCGCCCCGCCTGCGCCCGCAATGATGACCTGCAACCCGCGCGACACAGCCTCGCGCCCATACTCCCACAGTCGGTCAGGCGTCCGGTGCGCCGACACGATGCGCGCCTCATACCCCACGCCAAGCGCATCAAGTATCTCGGCCGCTTCGCGCATGGTGGGCCAGTCGGACTGGCTGCCCATGATAACGCCCACTCGAGTTTCAGCCATCCGCGCCCCCGTTTGCATTTGCGGCGCACTATAGCGATGGGCACGCCCGGTGCAATCGGCTCAGGCAATGATATCGGGGGTCAGTTCATCCTCGATCCGCGATATCTGATCCTTGAGGTTCAGCTTCTCTTTCTTCAGGCGCTGCACCGTCAGTTGCGTGGCCGGACCCTGCGCCTGCAGGGCGGCAATCGCCTCATCCAGATCGCGATGTTTCTGGCGCAGGACTTCGAGTTTGACGCGCAAAACGTCCTCGTGGCTGAGTTCCTGCGGAGAGTTCATCTGGGCGACTCGCATCTGGCTGCTACCGGGGCAGGTTAGCCGCAATCGGCGCGCGGCAAAAGCCTGTGGCGCCCCTGTCGCCCTTGCGGGGCGCGAAAAACGCCCCATATCCTACAGTAACAGGTCGCCGCACCGGGACCTGCAGCATCGTCGCTTTCAAGAAGGGCCAAGCTGATGACAAAACTGACTTTCCCGTCCCATCCGCTCTTGTTGGGATTCGACCAGCTGGAGCAGTTGGTGGAGCGCACGGCGCG
>PWWF01000016.1 GCA_003561595.1 Paracoccaceae bacterium
CAATCGCCCAGAACCCCACGCGCATGGGCGAGATGTTGTTGACCAGCAGCCAGATCAGCAGCACCAGCGGCACGATGAATTGCCAGCCCGCCTTCAGCACATGCCGCACCAGCGGCAACTCCGTGGCCGACAGCCCGCGCATGCCCTGTTTCATGGCCACGATATGCACGAAAAGATACACTGTCCCCAGATACAGGACCGCCGGAAAGATCGAGACCATGACGATCTCGATATACGGCACGCGCGTGTACTCCGAGATCAGGAACGCGCCCGCTCCCATCAGCGGCGGGGTGATCTGCCCGCCGGTCGAGGCTGCGGCCTCGATCCCGCCGGCCTGTTTGGGCTTGTAGCCCAGCCGCTTCATCAAAGGGATGGTGAAAGCCCCGGTCGTTACCACATTGGCAATCGCAGATCCCGAAATCGACCCCATGCCGGCCGACGCGATCACTGCGGCTTTCGCGGGTCCGCCCGGTTTGCGCCCGGTTGCGGCAAAGGCCAGATCGATGAAGAACTTGCCTGCGCCGGTCTTTTCCAGAAAGGCACCGAACAGCACGAACATGAACACGAAGGTCGCGGCCACGCCCAGCGGCAGGCCGAAAATCCCCTCTTGCCCCAGATAAAGCTGGCCGACCAGCCGGTCGGTATTGGCCCCGCGATGGGACAGGACGCCCGGCATCCATTCGCCCAGACCCGGCAATGCGCCCCGCGACCCGGCAAGCGCATAGAGGATCGCGATGCCCCCGATGATCGTCATGCCCAGCCCCACGGCACGGCGGCTGGCTTCCAGCACGGCGATGGTGCAGATGATGCCCATGATGATGTCAGTCTGGCTCCACCAGCCTGCGCGGGCGATGATCGCGTCCAGGTTCCAGATGATGTAGAACCCGCTCAGAAAGCCCGCGGTGATGAACGCCGCATCGATGATCCAGCCGAGAAACCCGCGCGGGCGCGATGGCCCGAAGACCGGGTAGATCAGAAAGGCCAGCACCAGCACGAAACCCAGATGCGCGGGGCGCTGGTAGAACAGGCCCAGCGGCTGAATCCCTGCCGTGTATAACTGGAACAGCGACAGGCTGACCGCCACCGCCGTGATCAGCCACAGAACCGGGCGCGGCTGCTGGGCATCGGCCGAGCGCAGATTCGTCGGGATCGCAGTGTCGTCAAGCTTGGCGGGGGCGATGTCGCTGGGGCTTTGGGCCATGTCTCAATCCGCTCTCAGGGTCAGGCTTGCACGCGCGCCGGGCGCGAGGGTGGATAGCGGCAGCACCGTGTCGCCAGCGTAAAGGATGTGCCCGACACGCTCAGAGCCGATGCGCAGCTTCAGGCTGTTTTCGGAAAGAGGCTCGTCCATGTCGGTAATCCAGTAGCCGCCACCGGGCGCGGGGGTCAGGGTGCCGCGCCCTTCGACCTCGCCCAGACCGGCGGCGAAATCATGCAGATAGCTGCGTGTCAGCATCAACTGGCCTGCGCGATTCGCAAAACAATCGGCCACCTTGCCCCCGGTCACGGAATGCCGCCAGCGCAGGCAGATATCCTGCCCCTCGGGCATCGGGAACGTGCCCAGTTCCTCCGTGTCAGTCGTCACGGTCAGCACGGGCTGTGCACCAGCGGGCAGGCCGAACCCAAGGGCCGCGCCAAGGCACGGCCCCCAGAAAAGCGCCCTCACGGCTGCTGATGGTCCTGCACGGTCAGGCCGAGTTCTTCCAGATAGCGCAGTGCGCCGGGATGGAAGGAGATCGGGGTCGAGTCGATCGAGAACTCGGGCGTCGTGTCATTGGCCGCCGGGTGAATGGCGATCAGCTCATCCACATTCTCATACATTGCGCGGGTGATGTTATAGACCAGCTCTTCGTCCATATCCTCATGCACGATCAGCACATTCGGGGTCGAGATGGTCTGAACCGGATCGGTCATGCCCTCATACAGGTCCGCGCGCAGGGTGTAAGGGGCAAAGGTCGGCTCGACCTCGACCGCATTGGCGATTTCCTCATCGCTCATCGGGATCATTGCGATGTCGCGCGTGGTCGCCAGGTTCATGATCGAGCTGGTGGGCGGCCCCACCGACCAGAAGCCCGCAGCAATGTCGCCATCGCGCAGCGCATCGGCCGTTTCATTGAAATTCAGCCGCTCGGGCGTGAAGTCATCATAGGTGATGCCATTGGCTTCCAGCAGGGTGCGAGCGCTGACTTCGGTGCCCGAGCCGGGCGCACCGACGGACACGCGCTGCCCGCGCAGATCCTCAAGGCTGGAAATGCCGCTATCGGCCAGCGTGACGATCTGCACCGCATTTGGGTAGATCGAGGCCAGAGCGCGCAGCTCGGACACCTGCCGCCCTTCAAAATCGCCTTCGCCATGGAAGGCCTGGAACACCGTGTCGGCCAGCGCCAGCGCCAGATCGCTGTCGCCGCGTGCGATCAGCGCCACATTCTCGACCGAGGCGCCGGTCACTTCGGCAGTGCCGCTTGCCCCTTCGACATGGCGGCCGATCACTTCGCCCAGACCGCCACCATAGGGGTAATACACCCCGCCCGTGCCGCCGGTTGCGATGGACAGCTCCTGCGCGGCGAGCGGGCTTGCGCCCAGCGCTACGGCCAGGCCGAGCGCAGCAAATCTGTAAGTCATGTCAATCCTCCCAAGGATTTTGCTGGTTTTTCTTGTCGGATCGCGTGCGATCTGGGGAAAGGTAGCCACAGATTTGCCAGCGTGCAAGCAAACTCGCACCCTCTCAGCCGGTTGCAAGCACCGGCACCAGCGACAGGATCAACAGCGCCGCCATCGTGTAGTTGAACGCGCGCAGCCAGCTTGGGCGGTTCAGCAGGCGCCGCAGGCTCAGGCCGACCGTGGTCCAGATGACCGTGGTCAGCCAGCCCACGCTCAGGAATCCCAGCGCCACCCAGGCCACGGCCACCATCTCGCGGTCGGGGGCATAGACCGACACGGCGGCCAGAGACATGATCCACGCCTTGGGGTTGACCCATTGGAACGCCGCCGCCTGCAGAAAGGTCAGCGGCCGCCCCTCGACCTGCACGGCAGAGGGCGGCAGCGCGGTCGCGATCTTCCACGCCAGCCAGAACATGTAGATGACCGACACGACCTGCAGCGCCAGTTGCAGCGGCGGATAGCCGATAAACGCCCCCATCAGCCCGACGCCCACAAGAAACACCATCAGCGCATGGCCCAGCGCCACCCCCGCCATATGCGGAATCGTGCGCCGAAACCCGTAATTCACGCCCGAGGCCATCAGCATCACGTTATTCGGCCCCGGCGTGACAGCCGTCACGAAGGCAAAGGTCACAAGGGCGGCAAAGATCTCGACTGTCATGGCATTCATCCTGTTTCGCGCAATCTAGCGCGGCCAGGCTGCATCCGGGTTGCAATATTTGCGCGTTTGGCGATAGATTTGCAATTCATGACAGATATTGACGACAGATCAGATCAGATATTGCGCATTCTGCAGCGCGAGGGGCGCATCCCGAATCTGGAACTGGCCGAGCGTGTGGGCCTGTCCCCCTCGGCCTGTCTGCGCCGGGTGCAGGATCTGGAACGCCGGGGTATCATCACCGGCTACCGCGCCGTGGTGGACGGGGCGAAAACCGGGATCGGGTTCATCGCCTATGTGACCGTGGGCCTGTCGCGCCACACCAAGGCGGCACAGACCGCGTTTGAACGCCTGATGCGCGCCGCCCCGCAGGTGCGCGAGTGCCACAATATCACCGGCACGGTCGAATATCTGCTGCGGGTCGAGGCGCGCGACCTTGCAGCCTACAAGGAATTTCACACAGAATATCTGGGCGCCTTTCCGCATCTGGAGCGTCTGACCACGATGGTGGTCATGGCCTCGCCCAAGGATGAGCGCGCCTGAGCGAT
Organism: Paracoccaceae bacterium; assembly: GCA_003561595.1. GTDB lineage: Bacteria > Pseudomonadota > Alphaproteobacteria > Rhodobacterales > Rhodobacteraceae > Roseinatronobacter. The sequence continues at coordinate 3,868 of PWWF01000016.1, forward strand.
TATGCGTGCATTCCGGCACGCGCGGAGTTATGCTGCACCGCAGCAAAAGAGGTGAGCGCATGGCAAAAGGCAAGGTGATCACAATCGCGCAGCAAAAGGGCGGGTCGGGCAAGACCACGCTTGCGGTCAATCTGGGCGTGATGCTGGTGCGCGCGGGCCATCGTGTCGCGTTTCTCGATACCGATCCGCAGGGCTCACTCGGGCGCTGGTTCATGACCCGGCACGACCATGGCGCCTCTGACGGGATGGAATTTTCCACCGCTTCGGCCTGGGGTGTGGGGTATGAGGTCGGCAAACTGCGCGACATGGCCGATTTCGTGCTGATCGACACGCCGCCCAAGGCAGATAGCGACCTGCGCCCTGCCCTGCGCGCCGCCGATCTGGTGGTGGTGCCCGTGGCCTCCAGCCATGTCGATCTGTGGGCCACCGATGGCGTGCTGGATCTGGCGCGGCGCGAAAGCTGCCCCGTGATGGTGGTGCTGAACCGCGCGCGCGCCGGCACACGGCTGGGCACCGAGATTGCCGAGGCGACGCAGACGCTCGATGCCACAGTCGCGCAGACGCAGATCGCCAATCGTGTCGCCTATGCCGAAACGCTGGGTCAGGGCCGCGCCGGGATCGAGGGCGCGCGCAGCCCGGCCATCCGCGCCGAATGCGATGCGCTGCTGGCCGAAGTGATCGCGCAACTGCCCACCGACTGATCCGGGCTGTTCCCCCATGGACGCCGCACAGGGCCTGCGCTAGACACCTGCGCAAACCCCCCTTGCGTAAGAGGTGCGCCCATGTCCGGCCACGGCCCTGCCATCCCCATGACCGCCCGTCCCTCCGGCCCGCTGCGGGGCACGGCGCAGGTGCCCGGCGACAAGTCGATCTCGCATCGCGCGCTGATCCTTGGCGCACTGTCAGTGGGTGAAACGCAGATCACCGGGCTTCTGGAAGGGCAGGATGTGCTGGACACCGCGCGCGCGATGCGCGCTTTTGGCGCCGAGGTCACGCAGCACGGCCCTGGCGAGTGGTCCGTACATGGTGTGGGCGTGGGCGGGTTTGCCGAACCCGATGGCGTGATCGATTGCGGCAATTCCGGCACCGGTGTGCGGCTGATCATGGGGGCGATGGCCACGACCGATATCGCCGCCACCTTTACCGGCGATGCCAGCCTGAACAAACGCCCCATGGGCCGCGTGACCGACCCGCTGGCCAAGTTCGGCGCGCAGTCTTTCGGGCGCAGTGGCGGCCGCCTGCCGCTGACACTGATCGGGGCGGCGCAGCCGGTGCCAGTGCGCTACACGCTGCCGGTTCCCTCGGCGCAGGTGAAATCGGCCGTGCTGCTCGCAGGGCTGAACGCGCCGGGCCAGACTGTCGTGATCGAGGGCGAGCCCACGCGCGATCACACCGAACGGATGCTGCGCGGCTTTGGTGCCGAGATCACGGTCGAGGACACGGACGAGGGCCGCGTCATCACCCTGACTGGCCAGCCAGAGCTGCAGGCCCAGCCCGTCGCCGTCCCGCGCGACCCCAGTTCCGCCGCCTTTCCCGTCTGCGCCGCGCTGATGGTGCCGCAGTCCGAGATTGTGGTGCCCGGCGTCAGCCAGAACCCGACGCGAAACGGCATTTACCTGACATTGCAGGAAATGGGCGCCGATCTCGTGATGGAAAACCCCCGCAACGAGGGCGGTGAACCCGTCGCCGATCTGCGCGTGCGCCACTCCCCCCTGCGCGGGATCGCGGTGCCGCCCGAACGCGCGGCCTCGATGATCGATGAATACCCGGTGCTGGCCGCCCTCGCCGCGCTGGCCGAGGGGGTGACCGTGATGCGCGGGATCAAGGAATTGCGCGTCAAGGAATCCGACCGCATCGATGCCATGGCGCGCGGGCTGGAAGCCTGCGGCGTACGGGTGGAAGAGACCGAGGACAGCCTGAGCGTGCATGGCATGGCGCAGGTGCCGGGCGGGGCGACCGTGCAGACCCATATCGATCACCGCATCGCCATGAGCTTCCTGTGCCTCGGGCTGGCCGCGCAGAAACCGATCCGCGTGGATAATGCCAGCCCCATCGCGACATCCTTTCCGGTGTTCGAGGATCTGATGCGCGATCTTGGCGCGCAGATCACCCGCGAAAACACTTGACCAGCCAACCCGCCCCGCAGGGGCAAGCGCCCGCGAGCGGGGACATGGGCGGGCGGGTGGGTCCCCCGAGCGGGCGCTTTTCTGCCTATCGTATCACGCCGCCGGTCGCGTGCC
>PWWF01000224.1 GCA_003561595.1 Paracoccaceae bacterium
CGCCCAGTCGGTAAAACGCGTCTGTGCTGTGCGGGCGGCGGCATTGCGCGGATGGCCGGGGCGCGAATCGGCGCTCAAGCTTGGTTGCGCGCCGGGGCGGCGGTGAAGGGCGCGCGACGGGGGCGGCTGCTGGGGGGGCTGTGGCATGGCGTCAACTCCTCATGTGATAATGGAGTTTCAGCAGGCCACAGGATCATGGCAGCAATTCGACGCGCCCGTGACGCCCCTCAGACCAGCGCGCCCTCGGCAGTGATGCGCGTGCGCCCGCCCAGATAGGGGTGCAATGCAGCCGGCAGCGCCACGCTGCCATCGGCCTGCTGCCCGTTTTCCAGCACCGCGATCAGGCAGCGTCCCACAGCCAGCCCCGAGCCATTCAGCGTATGCACGAATTCGGGCTTGGCCCCGGCCTCGCGCCGGAACCGCGCATTCATGCGCCGCGCCTGAAAATCCCCGCAGACCGACACGGAAGAGATTTCGCGATATCGCCCCTGCCCCGGCAGCCAGACCTCGATATCATGGGTTTTCTGCGCCCCGAACCCCATGTCACCGGTGCACAGAACCATGGTGCGGTAGGGCAGTTCCAGCCGCTCCAGCACTGTCTGGGCGCAGCGGGTCATGCGCGCGTGTTCGGCCAGGCTGTCCTCGGGGAGGGTGATGGCGACCATCTCGACCTTTTCGAACTGGTGCTGGCGCAGCATGCCGGTCGTGTCCTTGCCCGCGCTGCCCGCCTCGGACCGGAAACACAGCGTATGCGCGGTAAAGCGCAGCGGCAGCGCGGCGCCGTCGGCAATCTCGCCCGCGACGAAATTGGTCATCGTCACTTCCGAGGTCGGGATCAGCCACCAGCCATTGGTCGTCTGATAGCTGTCTTCGGCGAATTTGGGCAATTGCCCGGTGCCATACATGGCCGCATCGCGCACCAGAACAGGGCTGTTGACCTCGGTCATGCCATGTTCCTCGACATGCAGATCGATCATGAACTGCGCAAGCGCACGGTGCAGCCGCGCGACCGCCCCGCGCAGCACCACAAAGCGCGATCCCGCCAGCTTGCCCGCGGTGGCGAAATCCATGCCCGGCGTGACGCCCGCAATCTCGAAATGCTCGACCGGGTCAAACTCGAAATTGCGCGGGGTGCCCCAGCGGTCCAGCTCGACATTCTCGGCCTCGTCCGCGCCTTCGGGGACCTCATCCAGCGGCAGGTTGGGCAGCCCGTCCAGCATCGCGGTCAGTTCGGTATCAGCGTCGCGCGCCTCTTCTTCCAGCTGCGCGATGCGGGCCTTCTTTTCGGCCACCAATGCGCGCAGGCGGTCGAACTCGGCCTCATCCCCGCGCGCCTTGGCCGCACCCACCTCTTTCGACGCGGCATTCTGCGCGGCCTTGGCAGTCTCTGCCTCGGCAATCGCGGCGCGGCGGGCCGCGTCGCGGGCCAGAATCGCCTCTGACTGCGCGGCCAGCCCCCGACGGGACAGCGCCGCATCAAAGGCGGCCGGGTTCTTGCGGATGGCGCGGATGTCGTGCATGGTCCCTCTCGTCATGGCTGGGCTGGCCCGCGCGTTATGCCCCATGACGCGCGCGGGGGAAAGGGGCGCGCGACGCCACGTCACCTGCGGGCGGCCGCCAAAGCGCAGATTGACCGCAGGGGGGTGACCTCGCTAGACTGTGAACACAAGGATGCCAGACACAGGAGCTGCCCCTAATGGATGGCAATTCGCCCGCGCAGGATGCGCGTGCCACCCCCCGCAAGCCTGCGGGGCTGTTCGATACCCCCGTGTTCACAGACCCGACCGCCCGCGCGCTGGCGCATGTGGGCGTGATCGATGTCGGGTCAAACTCTGTCCGGCTGGTGGTGTTTGACGGGGCCGCGCGCAGCCCGGCCTATTTCTTCAACGAAAAGGTGCTGTGCGGGCTGGGGCGGGGGCTGGCCGAAACCGGGCGACTGAACCCCGAGGGGCGCGAACGCGCGATGGCCACGCTGAAACGCTTTGCGCTGCTTGCGCGCGGGATGCGCCTGACCAACCTGACCATGGTCGCCACCGCCGCCATGCGAGAGGCCGAGGACGGCCCCGAATTCCGCGCCGAGATCGAGGCCGAGACGGGCCTGCGCATGCGCGTGATCGACGGCCCGGAGGAAGCGCGGCTCTCGGCCCAGGGTGTGCTGACCGGCTGGCCAGAGGCGACGGGGCTGGTCTGCGACATTGGCGGCAACAGCATGGAACTCGCGGTGATCGGCGGACGCGAGGTGCATTCGGCGGTCACCTCGGCGCTGGGGCCGTTCCGGCTGCAGCAGGTGGGCGGCGGCAAGAAAGGGCTGCGCACCCATATCGGCGATATCCTGAAAGGGCTGCGCGATGAGGTCGGCAGCCATCATGACGCGCTCTATCTGGTGGGGGGGTCATGGCGCGCCATCGCCCGGCTGGATATGGAACGGCGGGGCTATCCGCTGAAGGTCCTGCACGAATACGCCATGACCCCCAAGACCATCCGCAAGACGATCGACTGGATCGCAACGCAGAGTGAAAGCGACCTGCGCCGCATCAGCGGGATTTCGGCCGAACGGATGAGCCTTGTGCCGCTCGCCTGTCAGGTGCTGCGCCAGCTTGTGCACGTCTTCGGGCCGCGCAATGTCTACATCTCCAGCTACGGGATCCGCGAGGGGATCCTGTATGAGCAGATGCCAGATGCCTTGCGCGCGCGTGACCCGCTGATCGAGGCGTGCCATTTCATGGAGCATTCGAGCGCCCGCCTGCCGGGCTTTGGCAAGAAGCTCTATGATTTCCTGCTGCCCCTCTATCGCAACCGCCCGCCCGAGCGGCTGCGGCTGATCCGGGCGGCCTGTCTGCTGCATGACGTGAACTGGCGCGCGCATCCCGATTACCGCGCGGATGCCTGCTTTGACACCACGACCCGCGCCAATCTCGGCGGCCTGGACCATATGGGGCGTGTCTATCTGGGGATCGCGCTGATGTATCGCTACAAGACCAGCGGCATGCGCCCGCGCATCAAGGATATCGCGGGGCTGTTGTCCGAGAAGGATCTGGCCGAGGCCAAGATGCTGGGCCGCGCGCTGCGTTTCGGCGCGATGTTTTCCATGGACGGGCCGGAGAATGCGGGCGAGCTGCGCTATTTCCCGAAAAAGGGCGTGCTGGAGCTGGTTCTGGAACGCGAGATGCAGGCGCTGTTCGGGGATGTGGCCGCGCAGCGCTTTGCGGCGCTGGCCAATCAGGTGGGGGCGAGCGCGAAAACGCGGGTGCGCCGCGCTCACAATTCGAACGGAACAGCGGGCACGGGGTCTGACGGGTCGGGCGCATCCTCGGGGGAATCGGGGGCGTCCGGATCGTCATCATCAGACTGACGGCGGCGGATCAGGATATCGCCATTGGGCAGGATTTCGGGCGGGTGATAGCGCGTCATGTCGCGCATCTGGTCCAGTAAGCCCTGCAGTTCCGGTTCGATATCTTGCAACCCGCGTTCCAGGTCACGCAGATGCGGGGCCATGTCGCGCATGAACCCCCGCAGCATCCCCTCGAACATCTCAAGCAGGGGCGCTTCGTCGGCCTCGGGCTGATGCGGCAAGACCTTATCTGCCGCCTGCACCCAGGCAGGCAGGGCAAGGGCCGCGCAAAACGCGTATGTGGCCAGCCGTGACATCGCAAGTCACATAGGCGAAAAGCGCGCCTCGGGCCAGCACCCCCGTGCGCACATCTGCGCGAGAGCACGCCCGCCCCCGCAGGGGGCAAGCGCCCGCGAGGCGTGCAAGGGCGGGTGGGTGGGCACCCCGAGCGGGCGCTTTCTCACCCCGTCAGCGCGGCACACCCAGCAGATCGGGCAGATGGCCGATATCGGGCAGCACGATATCGGCATGGGGCGCCAGCACCTCTGGCGCGGCCATCCCGGTCAGCACCCCAACAGTCGCCATGCCCGCCGCGCGCCCGGCGATCAGGTCATGCGTGCTGTCGCCCACCATCATCACCTCGGCCGGGGCATGGCCTGTCTGCGCTGCGAACGCCAGCAGCATGTCAGGCGCGGGCTTGGGCGTATAGCCGCTGTCGCAGCCCAGAATCACCCGGAAATGCTGCACAATCCCGGCGTCCTCCAGATGGCGATGGGCCTCGCGCTCATCGGCATTCGTGGCCACCCCCAGCACCAGCGGGCGCGCGGCCAACTGGCTCAGCAGCGGCCCCAGCGGCACCACAGGCTGCATCCGCGCCTGCGCCGAAGCGCGTGACAGATACTCGGTCACATCTTCACGGGGCATGGGCACATGGGGCGCGATCAGGGCCGATGTCTCATCCAGCGTGCCCGCGATCACGGGCGAATCCGGGGCGAAGCCCCCGCCACCCGGATCAAAGCGCAGAACCTCGGCCAGCCGCGCCTTGCGCGCAGGCTGGCCCTGCGACAGCGCCTCCAGCATTCGCGCTGCCCAGTCGGTCCAGCTCGCGGCGAAATCGAACAGGGTCCCGTCCTTGTCGAACAGGACGGCGCGGATCCGGTCAAACGCCATGGGCGGCACTTGCGGCACGGGTCAGTAAACCATCGGGATGGCGCGGTGCAACTGGTCGATATCGGCCTTCGCCTCATCGGGCAGGTCCACCCCGACACCGTCCAGCAGATGCGCCAGTTGCTCGGAGGTCGTCGCCCCGATGATGGGCAGGGTCGGCACCGGGCGCGACAATGTCCACTGGATCGCCATATGCACCGGATCAATCCCATGCTGCTGCGCAATGCCCAGATAGCCTGACACCGCCTCGAACACGCGGCCGGTGATCCGCCCGCCCAGATCGCTGTTGCGCGCGCGGCGCGAATCCTCGGGCGTGACATTTCCGGCGTATTTCCCGGTCAGCAGCCCGGCGGCCAGCGGCGAATAGGCCAGAAGCGGGACCTGCTCGTTCCAGCAGGCCTCGGCCAGATCGCTGTCGAAATAGCGACACAGCAGCGAATATTCGTTCTGAATGCTCAGCACGCGCGGCAGGCCCAGCGACTCCGCCAGATGCAGCCACAGTCCCAACCCCCAGGCCGTTTCATTCGACAGCGCGATATGACGGATCTTGCCCGCGGCGATGAGGTCCTGCGCAAGGGTCAGGATCTCGGTCATATGAGCGACCGTGTCGGCGCGGTCCTGCCCCGTCGGATCAAACCCCCAGAGCTGGCGGAAATGGTAGGATCCGCGATTGGGCCAGTGCAACTGATAGATGTCGATGCACTCTACCTGCATCCGCTTGAGCGAGGCATCGACCGCCGCGCGCATCCGTTCGGCGGTGATCGGGGCGCGGTCCTTGACCGCGACCGACCCCTTGCCCGTGATCTTGGTCGCGACAACCAGATCCTGAGGCTTGCGGTCGGCAATCCAGCGCCCGACAATCGCCTCGGTATCGCCTGCGGTTTCCATCGTCACCGGATTGACCGGATACATCTCTGCCGCGTCCAGAAAGTTGATCCCGGCATCCATCGCCATATCAAGCTGACGGTGGGCATCGGCCTCATCCGTCTGCGAGCCATAGGTCATCGTGCCCAGACAATATTCCGATACGGTCAGATCCGATTGCCCCAGCGTGATTTTGCGCATGTCCCTGCTTCCCTGTCAGCCCCTGTGTTGCGGCGCAATGTAACGGCTCAGGCGGCAGGGGAAAGCCCCGATCTCAGCCGCAATAGATGCGGGTGACGATCTCTTCGGCATCATGCTCGATATTCAGGCGATCTTCGCTGAAATCCATGGTGACGGCCATACCGGGGCCGATGATGCGATGCTCTTGCGGCAGGCTGTCACGGTCGATCTGGTCCACAGGCTGGCCGACATGGTGTTGAAGCGTGTCAGCCGAGCAGCCCGCCTGCGGAGGCCCATCATTCGCTGGCGGTCGTTGTTCTTGTCCGCAGGCAGTCAGAAAACCGACGGTGCTGAGAAGGGCGATGGCGCGGAACATGACAATACCTCCTGTGCTAGTTGGCGTTCATGTTCACCGGAATAGGGGCAAGATGTCCAGAGGGGACAGCCGACCGGCAGCGGAAAGATGCTTGCATCAATGTGAACAAAATGCGAACACAGGAACATGACCCTTGTCTTTCCGCTGCCGCATCACCTGGCCGATCAGGAGCCGCTGCCTGCCAGTGGC